>CAZSYH010000024.1:0-28269 GCA_964610735.1 uncultured Syntrophaceae bacterium
TTTGCCCCCAGAAAGAGGTAGAGGTGAACCCCGCCGTAGATGAGGAAAAAGACCAGAAAGAAAATGGCCTTAACCGTCTGTTCGTTATCGACCATAAAATCTCCTCTATGAACATCAATCAGGATGGAGAACGCTAAAACAGTCTGCCCTCTATAATAAACAATTTGGCAAAAGAAGTCTTATCATTTTTACATGTTTTTTTATTCCCCATTTTTCAATTTTTCACTTGACAGAGATTGCCACCGATAGTAGGAGTTAGCGGCGGGAAGGAAAAAATTCTCTTTTATAAAGTAACGGAAGGAATTCTTTCATCATGCCTTTTAATGCACTACTCTCAGAGAAAAAAAATCATCTCACCGCGACCCAGCAGCGGACAATGAAATACATCATGGAAAATCATGAGGATGCCGTTTTCCTGACGGCATCAAGTTTGTCGCGGCGCATAGGTGTCAGCGAGGCTACTATCGTACGGCTTGCCCAGGCCCTTGGATTTGATGGTTTCCGGGGTATGCAGAGAATGTTGCGGAAGAATTTTCAGAATTGGCTCTCCACTGATGCGCGACTTGAGCAAACTGTTAAACATGCCAGAACCGATGAGGATATTCTGGCAAAAGTTTTACAGGAAGACATTCGCAATCTTGCTCAAACCCTCGAATCCCTTTCAATCGAGACCTTTCATCAGGCGGTCGCAGAAATGGCAGCCGCCCGGAAGATTTTTGTTGTCGGATTAAAAGGCAGCCATTCAACCGCAATTGTACTTGCAAGATATCTCAGCTTTTTAAGGGAGGGAATATGCCTGTTAAAACCGGGACATGGGGATCTATGGGATTCTCTCCACGAAGTTGGTAAGAAAGATTTAGTGGTGGGTATCAGCTTTCCTCGATATACCCGGCTCACCGTAGAGGCCCTGGCATATGCCAAAGCTCAGGGAGCCAGGGTGGGGGCAATTACAGATTCGCTATTTTCTCCTCTTGCGGATCACGCCCATTGGGTGCTCCCGGTCAGGCATCAGCTGGATTCCTTTATAGAGTCGTATACCGCCGTTATGAGTTTGATTAATGCGCTGCTCACGGCCCTGAGTATTCGAAATCCACCGGAAACATTGAAGGCCCTGAAAAAACGGGAAACTCTCTGGAAGGGGAAAAACATCTATTGGACTGTGAGTAAAGAGAGAGGTAGAAACTGAGATTTTGGAATTCCGTGTAGAAAGGAGGTGTGAATAAATATACGGAGATGGTGCTTATAGTTTGTCTGGCTCTGATGAAAAAACATGATTTATAAAAAGGAGGACAAGATGAAAAAATTATTATACGTAGTTTTGGTGGCTTGCATGGTTGTTTGTCTGGTTTTTGCGGGTCCGGCTGTAGCCAAGGATGTATTTCTGACCATAGGAACCGGGAGTCCGGGTGGCGCTTATTATCCCCTTGGTGGTGGTATGTCTGTCGTTATCCAGAAAACTATCGACGGGGTCAGGTGTGCCGCCGAGTCAACGGGCGCATCGGTGGAAAACAGCCGCCTGGTGGGCATTGGAGACACCGACATGGGGATGGTCATGGGGAGTGTTGCCTTCAAGGCCGTCGAGGGATTGGAGCCCTTCGACAAGAAATATCCCCTTGTGGCCCTGTTTCAGATGTATCCCGCCCCTGAACATATTGTGACTACCAAACAGTCCGGAATCAAAACAATAGCCGACTTGAAGGGAAAGAAAGTATCTATTGATGTTCCCGGGAGCGGTTGTTCAACCATGGCCACGGCTATCCTGGAGGAGGCCGGCTTTGATCTTGAAAAAGACCTGAAACTTGCCAATCTTTCCCAGTCGGAATCTGTCCAGGCCCTGAAGGACGGTATTGTCGATGCCTGTTTTTTCAACTTTGCCTATCCCGCATCCGCGGTGATGGATCTTGCCGCTACGAGGGATATAGTCATGATTCCCGTCAGCAAGGAACTTGCTGACAAGATTGTCAAGAAAAATCCTTACTATCTTAAGGTAACCATTCCCAAAGGAAGCTATGATGACGTTGATTATGATGTTCTCTGTATCGGCGACTCCAACGTGATGGTCGCCAACAAGAAAATGTCCAACGATATTGCCTACAAGATCGCCAAGGCTATTTACACCAACGTAAATGAGGGCAAATACGCCCTTATCAATGTTCATCCGATTGCCGCTCAGTTGACGCCTGCAAATGCGGTTAACAGCCCGATACCCCTTCACCCGGGTGCGGCGAAATACTTCAAAGAAGTAATGAAATAAAAACCAACAGCCCGGTCGGCAACATGACCGGCCGGGCACTTATAGCTATGCCCTTGAGAATTATATATATCCTGTTCCTGCTGATCTGGTTGTTGAATGTTCCTGTCTTTGCGGCAGAAAAAGATGATTTGTACCTTCAAGTAGTGAGACAACCTGAGGACAAGCTCCTGCTGGAGTTTCAGGTTGAGGCGGGAGGTCTTTTTTATATCGACTATGTCCATTCTTCTGATCACACCCCGGTTCATGACATTTTCCGAATGGATGAGGGTGGTATCGTTCTTATTGAGGAAGATTTCGACTGGTACGGCTCGGGCCTGGAATCTGTCTCAAATGCCGGAGCGAGGGTTTCCCTTTCGGGGGATAAGACGAGGGTCTTTCTGCACCGGGAATGTCCCCGGTTTCTGCTTCGGGTGGGGAGGGTGGCGGGTCATGTTATTACATACAAAGACAGCCGGATTCCTCTGCTGTCCATTGCCAGGGGGGGGGATTCGGTATGGATTCGTCTGGTGAAAAAAGGGAGGGAAGAGTGAATATGGAAGAAAAAAATGACAAGATCATAGATCCGTCACTCGAGGAAGAAATCAGTGTTGCGAAGGGCGCCGCGCAGGAAATCCTGGAGGAGCTTGAGAAAGAAAGGATATATACGGGTGCAGCCGGTCTGGCAATTACAATTATCGCTGTCGCGACCTCCTGTTATCACTTGGCCTACGCCTATCTCCACCCGTTCTTCGCCCTTGACCACAGGGCGATACACTGGATGTTGATGTCTGTCCTGCTCTTTGCCCTCTACCCTTTTTCCCAGAAAAGGTCTCCCAAAAACAGGATGTCTGTCCTGGATGGGGTCTTCCTGGTTGTTTCCGCTGGTATATGCGTGTGGATATTTATTTATTCAACACCGATATTGAACCGCGCAGGCACGTTTTTACCTATCGATGTAGCGATGGGAACCATTCTTATAATATTGGTGCTGGAGGCGGTGAGAAGAACAACGGGCCCGGCTGTTCCGCTTATTGCAATTGTTTTTATATGTTATGCGCTGTTCGGTCCCTATCTGCCCGATTTTATCTGCCATAAGGGGTACAGCATCAAGAGGCTGTCCACCTACCTGGCCCTTTCTACGGACGGGGTGTTCGGCGTTCCCCTCGGGGTCTCCGCAAACTTTATCCTCCTGTTCATCCTTTACGGCGCTCTTTTGAGGAAGACGGGGGCGGGACAGTTCTTTACTGACGTTGCCTTCGCTCTGACGGGTTGGTCAAGGGGCGGTCCGGCAAAGGCAGCCGTTGCTTCCAGTACATTTTTTGGAATGATATCGGGGAGCTCCGTGGCGAATACTGTGACAACCGGCTCTTTCACAATACCCCTCATGAAGAGAACGGGTTATCCGGGATACTTTGCCGCAGGTGTTGAGGCATCATCATCAACCATGGGACAGATTATGCCTCCCATTATGGGCGCTGCCGCTTTTATTATGGCCGAGTTTTTATCCATTCCCTATTATAAGGTGTGTATTGCCGCTGCAATCCCCGCCGCTCTTGCCTTTTTTTCAACCTTCATGCAGGTGCATTTCAGGGCTGTTTCAATGGGCTTGGCGGGTCTGCCAAGAGCGGATCTGCCAAAAATCGGAAAGGCATTTGCCGAGGGATGGCATCACGTCTTTTCGATCTTCCTTCTTATTTACTTCCTCATGAGAAACTTTTCCCCGGAAAGAGCGGTGTTCTGGGCGATTGTCGCGACTGTCGTATCCTCGTTCATCATGAATATCATCAGAAGAAAATCTGCCAGGGAATTTGGAATGTTGATCCTGGAGGGTCTGAAGGAGGGCGCCACGGGAGCCGTTGAAGTAGCCGCGGCCTGCGCCGCGGCCGGTATCATCATAGGCTGTATCACGATGTCGGGACTGGGAATCAAATTTTCCTCTCTCATTGTTGACGCGTCAATGGGACACCTCTATCTGGCCCTGCCCTTTACCATGATTGCCTGTGTCTTTCTTGGTATGGGAGTCCCCACCACCGCCCAGTATATTATCATTTCGTCCCTTGTCGCGCCCGCCCTTGTCCAGATGGGAGTACTGCCCATTGCCGCGCATCTCTTTATCCTGTATTACGGCACGAGGGCAGACATCACGCCGCCGGTGGCATTGGCCGCTTACGCCGGAGCGGGAATTGCCAGGTCCGATCCCTGGAAGACAGGCATCACCGCATTCCAGCTTGGCATAGCGGGATTTATCATCCCCTTTATGTTTGTTTACGCGCCCGAATTGCTGATGATAGGAAGCACATGGGCTATCATAACGAGCTTTCTGACTGCGGCTTTCGGAATTGTCTGTCTCGCGGCCGGTGTTCAGGCCTGTCTGCTTGTCAGGGCTAAATGGTACGAAGTGGTAATACTTCTGGCGGTGGCGTTACTTATGATAAAACCGGGTCTGATGACGGACGGGATAGGTGTTGCGCTGTTTGCCGTGGTTTTCAGCTCGCAGTGGATGAGGAAAAAGCGCGGCACGGCACCAACTGCTGCCGCATAGAATGGATTTAATAAAAGATCGAAGGGAGGAAGTATATTATGAAAAGATCATTGGAAAAGGTTTTTAATCCCAGGTCGATTGCTGTGATAGGGGCATCCGAGGCCCCGGGGAAGGCCGCCGAAAGGAGGACGAGAAGCCTTATCCAGGGAGGATACAAGGGGGACATTTACCTTGTAAACCCGAAGAGAGACGAACTCTTTGGCATGAAGACCTATCACAGCATCACGGAAGTCGACAAGGAGATCGACCTTGTTATGATTATCGTTGCACCCAGATTTCTCGCTTCCGCCGTGGCGGATAGCGTGAAGATGGGGGCAAAAGGCATCATTATTATTACCGCCGGCCTTGGAGAGACAGGTGAAGAGGGGAAAAAGATCGAAGCGGAGATTTTGAGTGAGGCGGCAAAGACAGGCGCCTATGTCATAGGTCCTAATTGCAGCGGCATGTTCAACGCCTCGGCGAATATCAATATGCTGGGCATTCCCACTATCAACAAGGGCTCGATCTCGATCCTTACACAGAGCGGCAATGTGATCGACTCATTGACTCATTTCGCCAAAATGAAGGGGTGCGGCTTTAACAAGATGATCAATGTCGGCAATGCCGTGGGAGTTCAGTTACACGAGTACATTACCTACCTGAAAGATGACCCTGACACAAAGGTCATCGCGACCTACCTCGAAGGCATCAAGGGGGGGCACGAGCTGATCAGGGTTGCCCGGGAAGCGGCAAAGACAAAACCGATTATTGCCCTCAAGGTGGGCAAGTCGAGTGCCGGGGCAAGGGCCGCCGCTTCTCATACAGGTTCGCTGGCCGGCGATGATATAATCCTGGATGCCGCCTTCAGGCAGGCAGGCATCGTGAGGGTGTCCAACGCGGATGAACTGATCGACATGGCAGATGTATTTTCCAGTTGTCCTATCCCGAAAGGCAACAGACTGGTTATCATGTCAGAGGGCGGCGGCGACAACTCCATAGCGGCGGACAATGCCGAAAAGTACGGAATGCAGGTTCCCCTTCTCAGCAAGAAAACTCAGGAAAAGATGATACCCATTCTTCTTGCGGGGATGCCGGCCCACAACCCAATCGATTATGGCGGAACGGCGGAGGAGAATCCGGATGTTATTACTCAGTGTGTCAAAACATGCATGGAGGATGATCAGGTCGATGGGATATTGATAACCGGTTTCTTTGGAGGTTTCTTTGATATAATAGCTCCTCATATTGCGGCGCTGGAAGAACAGACAGCAAAAGATCTGGTCGATCTGGTTAAAAAATATAAGAAACCACTGATTGTAAATACCAGCTATGCCAGAGATCCTATTAAATCTCTCGACACATTAAAAGAGGCCGGGATTCCGGTAATTGAATCTTCCGACAGGGCCGCGCAGTGCATGAGCGCGCTGATGCATTTTGCCGTCAAGCAGAAAATAATCAAAGAGATGCGCATACCCGGGGAAAAGGCTACGCAGCGGGCCGGAGTCAAAGAACTCTTCAGGAAGGTGGCAAACGCGTCAAGACATAATCTTCTTGAGACGGAGTCAAGGGATCTGCTCAGTGAATATGGCATTCCCCTTCCGGATGCGGCGCTGGCAAAAACCCCGGCGGAAGCGGCAGATGCGGCTGACAGGCTGGGATATCCGCTGGCAATGAAGATAGTCAGCCCCGACATTATTCACAAGTCGGACGCGGGTGGAATCAAACTGAATCTCTCGAACGCGAACGAGGTAAGGGCGGCATTTGAAGAGATTATGAAGAATGCCGAGAAGGTCGCGCCACGGGAAAACATCGTAGGAACGCTGCTTTCACCAATGGTCCCCCGGGGACAGGAATGTATTATCGGAATGATTCGGGATGCCCAGTTCGGCCCGGTCATTATGTTCGGCCTGGGAGGAATATTTGTCGAGGTGCTGAAAGACGTCTCCTTCAGGGTAGCCCCACTGGCCGATGAAGATATAGACGAGATGATCAGAGAGATAAAGGGCTACAAGATTCTGACCGGTGTGAGAGGAGAAAAAGCGAAGGACATCGAGGCAATAAAGGGTGTCCTGGCAAAGCTGTCCGAGATCGTAATCGACAATCCGGAGATCAGTGAGGTTGATTTGAATCCGGTGATTGTCCATGAAAAGGGTTTGTCCATTGTGGATTCAAGGGTATTGATTGGATAATTTTTAAAAATACAGGAGGCAGGAAAATGAAATTTGAATGCATAATTTATGAAAAAGGGGATGGCATTGCGACAATTAAACTAAACAGGCCAAAGGTTATGAATGCCATGAACAAACAACTGTGGCTTGATTTCCAGGTGGCGCTGGAAGACGCAAAAACCGATTCCGAAATAAAAGTCTTGATTATTACGGGAGAAGGGAGAGCATTTTCAACGGGAGCGGACTTGAAGGATTCCAAGGACAGAAGCCTGGAGGACTATCGTGATTATCTTGTTGAACTACAGGAGGCATCAAGGAAGATTATCAGATTTGAGAAACCGACTATAGCAGCCATCAACGGGTATGCCCTTGGTTCAGGCTATGAACTGGGACTCGCATGTGACATAAGGATCGCCGCGGAGGATGCAAAGATAGGTTCCCCCGAAGCCAGGGTTACGTCCTCTGTCACTGGTGGAGCCATGAGACTTGTACAGGACCTGATAGGACCGGGCAAGGCCAAGGAGCTCCTCTTTACGGCTGAATATATAGATGGCAAAGAGGCCGAGAGAATAGGTCTTGTCAATAGGGCAGTCCCGCTCGACCGGCTGATGGATGAGACAATGGAAATGGCAAAAAAGATGGCGGTCAATTCGTCATTCTCCATCAAGATGATCAAAAGGGGCCTCAACATGGCGCGTGGCGAGGTTAGCCTCGAGGCGCTTATGGAGTATGAAGTCGAGGCGTGTCTGGCCTGTGTTTCTACAAAGGAGAGACAGGGTTCTCTCAAGGATTTCGAAGACAGGGAGAGATAAAGCCAGTAAAAGGAGGGGCCGGCCCCCTCCTTTTTTCTTGATTTTAGTCGTGAATCTCTTTAGTGTCTGCGTAGTGTGGGAAATGAGCGAGGTTCGCGAAAGGATCTTAACATGAAAAAAGCTTTTATCACCGGCATCACCGGTCAGGACGGATCATACCTTGCCGAGTTTCTTCTGGACAAGGGATACGAAGTGCATGGTCTTATCAGGAGATCGAGCACCTTCAACACCGGCCGCATCGATCACCTCTACAAGGATATGCATGACCCGGAGGCGCGAATGTACCTGCATTACGGCGATCTCTCCGTATCCGCTCACCTGACCAATCTCCTGTCCGACATTAAACCGGATGAAATATATCACCTCGGCGCCCAGAGCCACGTGCGTGTGAGCTTTGACACCCCCGAATATACCGGTGACATCACTGGACTGGGGACAATCAGACTCCTCGAGGCAATCAGAAAAACCGGCATCAGAACAAAATTCTACCAGGCTTCGTCCAGTGAGATGTTCGGGGCGGCCCCCCCTCCACAGAACGAACTCACACCGTTTGAGCCCCGAAGTCCCTACGCCGCCGCCAAGGTCTATTCATACTACGTGGTCAAAAACTACCGCGACGCCTACAATATATTTGCCTGCAACGGTATCCTGTTCAATCACGAATCCCCGCGTCGTGGCGAGACATTCGTCACAAGAAAGATCACCCGCGCGGCTGCCAGAATCAAGCTTGGTCTGCAGAAAAAGCTCTACCTGGGCAACCTGGATGCAAAGAGAGACTGGGGTTTTGCCGGCGATTACGTGGAAGTCATGTGGATGATGCTGCAGCAAGACAAACCGGACGATTTTGTCATAGCCACCGGCGAGACACACTCCGTCCGTGAATTTGTGGAGCGAGTTTTCGAAAAACTCGACCTCGATTACCACCGTTACGTGGAGATTGATGAACGCTACTTCAGACCAACCGAAGTTGACGTGCTCCTCGGCAATTCCACAAAGGCCCAGAAAGCCCTCGGATGGAAGCCCAAAACCAACTTCGATCAGCTAATCGATATGATGGTCAAAACCGACCTCGAACTTGCCGAAAAGGAAAAGATCCTCCGCGACGCCGGTTATTAAAGTAAAAGGGGCTCGCTATCAGAAGCGACTGGATTCCGGCTTCCGCTGGAATGATGGAAAACAGGCCACCTGTCCGCGAACAATATTCGCAGTTAAGGCCGTTCCTGCAATTTATTTGATGTTACGGACAGATTTTAGCCTTGGCTACATTTGAAAGGTGTGCGGGATGAAGAAGATTGTCATAGGCATTATCGTGGTCTTGGCTATCTGTCTGGTTCTCGTGATCCTTGCTCCTTTTATGGTGAATCTTGACCAGTATAAGGGGACGATTCTTGCGCGGGTAGAACCGTACCTGGGTCGTGATGTCGATCTTACACATATTGAGTTGACGATATTGTCCGGTCTGGGCGCGGAGATTCAGGGACTGCGTGTCGCCGATAATCCCGGGTTTTCTTCTGCCGATTTTATCTCTCTTAACAGTCTTCAGGTGCGTGTTGAGCTCCTTCCGCTGTTGAAAAAGGAAATCAAGGTCAGGAAGATTGTTCTGAAGAGGCCCGTGATTTCCGTGGCGCGCAATGCAGCCGGAGAGTTTAGCTTCGATGATATTCTCGCTTCGCTGAAGAGCCGTTCGAGCGGGCAGGATTCTCTGAAGAAGGAAGGAAAAACGGCGGGAGCACAGTCAGCCCTGTTTGGAAGACCTTCCGTCGCGTGGGCGGTAATCGAGAGCCCTGATACCGAAAGATCATCATCACCCGCGGCATTGCCTCTCAGTGTGAAGGAACTTGAGATTGCAGGGGGGAGGGTCTTGTACCGCGACGAAATGCTGCTGCCCGATGCGGGGACCCTGGTGATCGATGCCCTGAATCTCACCATGAGGGATGTTTCTCTTGACCGGCCGGTCTTTGTTGATTTTAGCGCGGATCTCCTGGAAAGCGGCGCTAAGAATGTTTCCATCAAGGGAACCCTTGGGCCGCTGGGCACGCTGGTCGACGTGCAGAACATGCCGCTCGCGGTCGATCTGGCGGTGACATCATTTCCGCTTGCCCGAATATCCGAGCTTCTGCCTGTAAAGATTCTTTCCGGCGCTGTTACCGCTGAGGTGAAGGGAAAGGGGTCGCCCGACAATCTGTCTCTGAACATACGGGCAGGGTCGGACCGGATCGAATTTCAGCTGCCGCCAAAGAAGAATGGGAAAGAGCCACCGAAAACCGGCGTTCTCACGGGGGTGAAACTGGACGTGAGGGGAACACGGGAACAGGATCTGCGGGGCCGGGGAACCCTTACCATCGAAAAAGGCTCGTTCGCGTCAGTTCCCTTTGCCACGGCGACATCGAATTTCAGCTACAGACCCGGCCGGGTTACCATGGATTCTCTGAATGTAAAGGCCTTTAACGGCAGCATCAAGGGCAAGGGGTTTTACGATATTGGGGAAAAGGGGTGGGCCTTCGATTCATCAATGCAGAGAGTTGACGTGGGTACGCTGTTGAATACCATGACCGAGCATTGGGACACGTTTGCTGGCACTCTTTCGGGAGATCTGCATGCGGCGGAGGGCACCGCGCCGACAGGGAAAGAAACGAAGCTCGGAGCACGGGGATCGGTACTACTCGCGAAGGGGGAGTGGAAAAATTTCAACCTGGTTGAGAGTGTTCTAGACAGTATCTTCGGCCTGGAAGGTATCGGCCGGTTTCTCAGTTACCAGGGTGGAGAGGTGGCCCGGCACGAATCGACGCGGTTTGATTCTCTGGATGGGATCTTTGAAATGGAGGATACCATTATACAGGTGAAATCGCTGGAGCTTCGGAATATCCAGACCAGTAAGGCAACCGACTCGGTGGCTATCCTGAAGGGCATGGTGGATAGAGCCGCTAAAACACTTGATCTGAGAGGGGTGGTTATCCTGTCAGAACGGCATTCCCGGAGACTGGTGGAAAAGGCCGATATCCTGAGGGCACTTCTGAACAATCAGGGACAGATGGCATTGCCCATTACACTGAAAGGATCAATTCTAAAACCGGTCCCCTTCCCCGATACCGAATACGTGCTCAACGCCCTCTCATCCTACTACATACAGAAAGACGCCCGGAAACTCTTGGAAAAACTGTTTTAAAAGGCTACACTATGCCGACACGTCGGGGCGTTATAATTGGAAGTAACTTACGTTTTTGACAAATTTGTTATTTCGAGCAGATGCTGTAGAATACTAACAAATTACAACGCATTTGCAAATTTAAGCCACTTGGAAGGGGTATTACAAAAGGAATATGATGATGGATCACGGTATTTCGAGAATGCTTTTTGACAAGCAGGATCATGAACTTCTGGTCATTGTCAATGAGGTTCTCAACAGGGATAAGTCGCGAAAGTATCTCAAGAAGCTTCTGAACCCGTATCTGCACCCGCATGGGATCAAGGAGATGGCGGCGTCGAAGGAGCTGCGCGTTGCCTATGCCGTAATTCATCTGCTCAATTCTCTGGAGGTCGGTAAGGCGGAGGATCGCCTGGATGCTCTGCGTTCACTGAAGGATGAGGTGCTCTACAGCGCCCAGAGTTTTCTCCGCAGGAATACCGCCCGGGTCCTCCTGCAGATCATGAAGAAACTGGTTCAGGCCCAGGGTGATTATCGCCGACAACTGGAGCTGGCGCATGATTTCCGCATCGCGGCGTCCGGGAAGCCCCGTATTGTCCGGGAACAGCTGAGGCGTTATCATCTGCTGGAAATGCCGGAGGAATGGAATCAGATCGCAACCGACGATCATGTCCACGATGTTAATACCAAGGGGCGAAAGTCTTCCACTCACCTGATAATGGATGCCTGGATCAAGGGTATCCGAAGGATCAAGGTGATCTATTATAATCACGTAAAAGCGAATGTAGCCGAAGAGCTCCTGAAAGCGGCTGAGATTATGGGAATCAGGGTCAGGATCGGCGTCGAGTTTTCCGCGAGATTTCATGACAGGCATGCTCTGTTTATATGGGCGCCACGAGGGCTTCTGGATGCGCAGGATTACCTGAATTTTCTGAAGGAAGAACCGGTTGAGTCTTTCATGGCTGAGGGACGAAAGGTTTCGGAATACCAGCGGCATTATATCATGGCGGTTCTCAGGGAGTTCAACAACAGGCACCGCTACACTATAGAGGATAGCTATGGCTTTCTTCCTCCTCTCCTTGATCAGGAGAAGTTTCTGTCTTTTGTGGGCGTTGGCCAGGCGTCTCTGCTGCACCTGGCCGAGTACGCGCACACTAAAATGCTTCCGGCCATGAAGGATCATGTTGCCGACCTGAGGGTAGCGTATGCCGGAGCGGGACTTGAAGAGCGTCAGCGGATGGCCGGATTTGTGGAAGATCTGAACCGGCTGGATTCGGAGGCTATTGTGGAGAAATACCTGCGTCCATCTAACAATCCTTCCGTTCCGGACCCCAATATACCGCGCGACGGGGCGGATGTTCCGGAGTTGCTGACCCTGTCACCGCGTGAGCTCCTCGAACGGCTGGGGCATCTTAATATCGGTTACAGTATTACTCTTGCCCTCGGTAATCTGAATGTCGAAGATGCTATTGAGCTTCTCTATGATTGCAGGGGCATGATAACACATCTGGAAATATTCAATCTCAAGAATTATGTGACCGGTAGAGAACCTCACAATGCAGAGATCAGGGAGTTGCAAAGGGCTATAAATGAAGATAACATTATCACATTAAAACGTATTATGCAGGAATCCATCAAGCGGTTAAGTACTGAAGATATCGGGAGAATTGATAAGCTCACGAAAATCCTGCATGACATATCAACGTTTCGGTCGTATTATAAGGGGACGATTCTCAAGAGCCGCGCCGGCAGCGATTCCACAGGACGTTCACACCATCTTTATGGGATGGGACTTGTTATAAAGGACACCCTTCCCCTCAGAGCGCGAAGAGAGATAAAGAACGCGTCACCTTCCTCCCGCCTGACCATCCCTGTTAATACAGCGGTTTATCTGCGTGCGAACTATGTGCCGCACAGCAGTTCCAACCGGCTGGTAAATGCCTTTTACCGTATGGCCTGTTGTATTCCGGGCCTGCGTCTTATAGGGAAAAAGCGTCTGGAAGAATGGGAGATCGATAAATCTTCCACCCATACGGGGATGGAAGCCGGGGGCAATATAATTACGCTGGGCGGATTTGACGAGGAGAGCACCAATGACCTCTATCTTGAATCTCCGGATCCGCGGAAGACACGGGCAGGGATATCATGGGAATATCTCAACAGCGGCCTGAAAAACTGGATAAAGGTGCTGGTAGGATTTGTGCCGGCATTTCTTACTTTTTACCTTACCAAAGACTGGTGGCTGCTCTCCTGGTTCGGGGCATTTATCTGGTTCGGGATCACGGGCGCGCGCAACATACTCCAGTCTGTCATAGGCGGCGGCGGTATTCGCCGTTCTCCGCTGTTGAAGTGGAATGATTATGTCAGCTGGGACCGCCTGACGGATTCCCTCCTCTTTACGGGATTTTCCGTTCCCCTGCTCGATTATCTGGTCAAAATCCTGCTGCTGGACAGGGCATTCGGGATTACAACCTCTACAAGTCCCGTCCTGCTGTACACCGTTATAGCCCTGGCAAATGGATTGTATATCTCAACACATAACGCCTTTCGCGGACTGTCTAAGGGCGCTGTTTTCGGGAATTTTTTCAGGACGGTCCTTTCCATTCCCATTGCCGTTCTGTTCAGCATGGTAGCCGGAGATATCCTCTATGCCTCCGGTGTTGTGGATGTGAATGCCGTTCTCCAAAGATGGGCGACTGTGATTTCCAAGGGCGCGTCCGACTGTGTGGCAGGGTTTATAGAGGGGTTTGCAGACCGCTATCAGAATGTACGTACCCGCATGCTGGACTATCGAAGCAAAATGGCGCAGATGTTTGACATATATACCCGCATGGAGCTGCTTTTCCCCGAGTCTGACGTGTGTGAGATGCTTGAATCTCCCAAGAGCTTCATACGCGCCATAAAGATCGAGGCCCGTGACCTGGAAAAGATAGTGATTATAAACGCCCTCGACCTGCTGTATTTCTGGATGTACCAGCCCCGCGCCGAAAGCGCGCTGCACGCGATTATTAGGGGAATGTCCCCCGAAGAACGCCAGATATTTGTTCGCGTCCAGTCGGTTCTTGAACGTGACAAGGAGGTAAGTCAGCTGTTTGTCAATGGGATTGTGGGGAAAAACTTTTCGAAGGCGCTCTCATTCTACCTGGATCGTTCAGGTCCGTACCTGACCGCCATAAAAAATATGATGTAAGAAAACAGGAATAGGTATAATAAGGGCGGCTGCACAGAAGCAACTTTGAATGTCAAATGGTTAATATTGAATGGTTTCGGAGGTATATGGCACTCATTATAGCTCATAGAGGCGCACGAAGTCTGGCACCCGAAAACACGCTGGCCGCGGCCCGTAAGGCTCTGGAGGTCGGAGCCGATCTGTGGGAAACGGATGTGGTGGTAACTAGTGATGGTGAGCTGGTGCTTTTTCATGATGATTCCCTTGCCCGCACCACCAATGTTAAAGACTGTTTTCCAGACCGGGACCCGTGGCATTCTACGACATTTACCCTGGATGAAATCCGCTTGCTGGATGCGGGCTCCTGGTTCGTTAAGGCCGATCCTTTCGGCCGGATCGCGGCAGGAGAGGTAATACAGGAGGATCTGTCGGCTTATCGGAATGAGAAGATCCCGACACTGAGAGAAGCCCTCCGTTTTACACAGGATGCCTCCTTTTGTATCAACCTGGAGTTAAAACGCCTTCCCTCCCCTATGAAGAATTTTCCCGTGGTTGAACAGGTACTGGCGATGATCGACGATACCGGGATAGAACATGAGCGCGTTATTGTTTCCTCCTTTAATCATGAATGGTTGTGTAAGGTCCAGGCCCTGAATCCATTTCTTTCAATACAGGCCCTGGCAGGCGAGTCTGAAACCGATTCTCTGGACTGGGAAAATTTGGAATTTGAAACTTATAATGTTCTCAGCACGCTGATAGACGAAAAACAGGTGCGTGCATTAGCAGAAAAGGGGATATCCGTTAATCTCTTCACAGTGAATGAAGAAGCGGAAATGCTGCGGTTCACGCAAGCAGGCGCTGCCGGGCTGATCACTGATTTTCCTCAGAGAGCGGTCCGGCTGCTGCGTTAGATAGAGGATTAAAGGGGTCAAGGGTTCCAGGATTCGAGTGAAGTGCTGAGAGACTACAAAGAAGGAGTCCAGAATTCGGGGGGCCAAGCGAAAGGCTAAAGAATTACAAAGATCGTTTTGTGAAGTGGAAAAATAAATATTATTAGCAGGGGATTTAGATTTAATTGAAAAAGGTGTATTGGGCAAACTGAAAGAAGACATAGCAGAAAACGAGAGAATGCTAAAGGCCCTGATAAAGTCTTTATATAACAAGCCCTTGAATCCTTAAACTTTTTTTAAGTATTATGAATCTGAAGAGTAATTATGATCAAGACTGATGTAATCATTATCGGTGGAGGTTCTACTGGCTGCGGTATAGCCAGAGATCTGGCGCTGCGGGACATCCCTCACTGTCTGATTGAAAAGGGTGATTTTGCCGCCGGGGCGACGGGCGCGTGCCAAGGGCTGCTTCACAGCGGCGGCCGGTACGCGGTGAATGATCCAGAAGCGGCGGCTGAGTGCATCTCCGAGAATATGATCCTGCGAAAAATAGGCATAAAATGCGTGGAGCAGACAGGCGGATTGTTTGTACGTCTTCCGGGCGATTCAAAGAGATTCAGGGATATGTTTCTGAAAAGTTGTGAGGAGACGGGTATCTCTACCGAAGTGCTCTCTCCGAGCAGGGCGCTTGAGCTGGTCCCCAGCCTCAGCCCGTCTCTCGAAGAGGCGATAAAGGTGCCTGACTGTTCCATCGATCCATTCAGGCTGTGCATGTTGAATATAACCTCATCTCAGAAGAGAGGCGGAGAAATCCTGACCCATAACAGGGTGATAGACATCATCAGGGAGCATGGCAGATGCGTCGGCGTAAAGGTGCAGGAAGAATCAACATCTGAAGTCAGGGAAATCAGAGGCAAGATTATCGTCAATGCCGCGGGCGCGTGGGGGGACAACATAGCGTCCCTGGCCGGAAGCACCGTGCCGATGACCCTGTCCAAAGGGAGCCTTATTGTCACAAATCACCGGCTGACGAATATGGTGATAAACAGACTGAGACCTTCATCCGATGGAGATATCATCGTGCCCAATGAGGCGGTATGTCTTGCGGGTACTACATCCATAACGGTTACCGATCCTGACTCAAGTGACGTTGATCCGGCCGAAGTAGATATTATAGCGACTCAGGCACAGCAGTTGCTCCCGGAATTTGTTACCACACGATTGATCAGGACCTACGCGGGCGTCCGGCCTTTGCTTAAGGCGGATGGCGGAGACGACAGAAAAATATCCAGAAGTTTCAAGATAATGGATCACAAAAACGGTATGTTCAGTATTATGGGAGGAAAACTCACTACGTACAGACTTATGGCAGAGAAGATATCCGACCGCGTAATGGAGGCCCTCGGCCTTAAGACGAGGTGCCGGACGGCAGAACTTCCCCTTGAGGGGCAGGAGGAATTGAGTGGGTATCCTCTCTGTAACCGTCTGAAAATCCTGGAAAACATTGTGTGTGAATGTGAGCTGGTAACAGCGGATGAGGTAGAGAAGGTTGCCAGAGAAATTGGTACCAGACATATCGGGGACATCCAGCACAGGACACGTCTGGGTATGGGGCCGTGTCAGGGGGGCTTTTGCACTTACCGGGCACTGGGGATCATGCAGGAAACGGGGAAAATGACTCCGGAGGCATCCATGCAGGTTCTGAGAGAATTTCTGCAGAGAAGATTCAAGGGGATCAAGCCGGCCCTGTGGGGTGATCAACTCCGGGAAGAACAGCTTGTTGAAAGTATATGTCTCGGTATTCTGGGTATGGAGCAGGGGCAATGAGCGGTACGTACGATGTTGTGATCATAGGCGGAGGGATGTCGGGGATGATGGCGGCGGTCGCGCTTGCGGATATGGGCAGGAAGATCGCGGTGGTCTCGAGGGGTGATCCCGTCTGTTGTCTTTCCACGGGCTGTATAGATGTGCTCGCGGCCGGCAATGATCCCCTGGAGGGTATCGGTTCGCTGCCGGACAATCACCCTTATCGTCTGGTTGGAAAAGACACTCTCACGGCATCCCTCGAGATGTTCAGGACTGTTATGTCGGAAGAGTGCGGAGCGTATGTGGGTGATGTAAATGCGAACAGGAGGATATTGACGCCCTTGGGAAGACACAAGGTTACATGTCTTGTGCCGGCGACAATGGAGTTCGCTGATTTCCATTCTGACGAATATATTCATGTAATATCGTTTAATGAAATGAAAGATTTCTACCCGAATTACATTACATCAAGATACAAAAACTCCGGTTGTTCCATATTTGACGCGGGAATCTCTACCACGATGAGTATTGCGGAGCGGTTTGAAAACAGGCAGTTTCTCGAAGCGTTTATATCGTGGTTAAAGGGTCTCGATATTCCGGAGGGGAGAATAGCCATACCGGCGGTGCTTGGTATGCATTTCGCTGTGAATGTGTATAATGAAATATCGGTCGAACTCGGCAGAAAGGTCTTTGAGATACCCACCCTGCCACCCTCCATGCCGGGGCTGAGATTGTTTGGCGGCCTGAAAAATGCCCTGCTGAAAAGGGGAGTCGATCTGTACTGGGGGAAAGAAATATACAGTGTTGAAAAATCGGGCGGTCAGATTGAAGCGGTTACACTTGCCGGCGCCGGGCGATCCGCGCGCGTGCAGGGAAACGCGTTTATTCTGGCCACGGGTTCATTTGTAAGCGGCGGTCTTCACGCATCGATGGACGCAGCCACAGAGACGGCATTTGATCTGCCTGTATATCTCCCAGGGAAAAGGAAATCATGGTTCAACGACGACTTCTTTGCCCCGGGACACGCGATAGAAAAGTCCGGTATATGTGTGGACCAATCATTCAGACCTGTTGATTCCCGGATTGAAAACCTCTTTGTGTGCGGAAGTATATTAGCCTTTTCGGAAGTGATGAAATACGGCTGTGGCCACGGTATGGCCATAGCAACCGGAGTGGCGGCCGCGAATGTGTGTGGGGAGCTGGCATAATGAATCTTGACTTTCAACACTGTATAAGATGTACCATATGTGTGGCAAACTGCCCAGTGTCCCGGGTAAACCCGGATTTCCCCGGTCCCAAACAGGCCGGCCCCGATGCGGAACGTTTCCGCTCAGACAATAAAACGTCCATAGATAAATGGATAAGACTCTGCAACCAGTGCAAGCGATGTGAAGTGTCCTGTCCTTACGGTGTTAATCCGGCCCAGATCATACTCAGGGAACAGGTGCAATATGGCGGGAAACATTTCAGGCCCCTTGCATCCCGCGTATTCGCCAACAACTACTGGCTTGGAGCTGTAAATTCTGTAATTGCCCCCATAGTCAACAGGCTGGCCCCGATGAAGTTCATAAAGAGGATATTGAATATATTCGGGATATCCACATACCTTCCATTCCCCCAGTTCCATATTCATACCCTGAGCAGAAGCTGGAGATGGAAAGGCCGCCGGGAGAGCCGGAAAAAGGTGGTACTTTTCTATGGCTGTTTTCTGAACTACAACCGTCCCGATCTGGGAAGAGATGTAAGGGATTTCCTTGCTTCTCTCGGACTTCGGGTAATCATGCCGAGACAGGTGTGCTGCGGCCTGCCCGCCCTGGGTAATGGAGACATAGAAACCGCCAGGAAATTCGCGAGGAAAAATGCACGCATTCTTGCCGGTTACATAGACAAGGGATACGATGTGATATACACCTGCACATCGTGCGGTCTGGCTCTCACGCAGGACTATCCGGGCATACTGGAGGTCCCTCACGGCAGAAAAGTATCTGAAAACTCTTATAATCTGCACGAATATGTACTTAAGCTCATGGAAGAACACTATATAGAGCCGGTCTTTGAGCCGTTTCGTCGAAAAGTGGCATATCATATCCCCTGCCATCTGCGGGCGTTAGGCATTGGTTATCCGGCCGCTGGACTTTTTGCAAAGATCCCCGGCCTTGAGATTGTTATCCTTGAGGATAATTGTTGCGGACTTTCCGGAAGCTATGGCTTTAAAAGGAGCAATGAGGATACTGCGGTGAGGCTGGGCATTACCGCGGCGCGGGCGGTAAAAGATATTGATCCGGACATGCTCGTGTCGGACTGCGGGGCGTGCAGGATGCAGCTGGCGCATTTTTCAGGTATTCCCGCCGTTGATCCTTCGGAGATACTCATAAAATCCCTAACAACAGGGTTCGAGGATTCGAGGGGTCGAGTGAAAGGAAGAAAGCTGTAGGTTGAGTTGAGGTACGAAACCCAACAAAAGGTTTTTAGCTGTCAGCCATCAGTTTTTCCGGCTTGTTCTGGTTAGTCCCTTCTTTACTTGTCAGCATTTCCGAGTATCTTCATGATCTCTGGCCCAAAGGTCTTTAGCTTTGCGGCAGATATTAAACCGGATTCACTCAGCGATCTGATGGTTTGGCCATTCCCTTTTGACAGATCCATGATGTTCCTGTCGGAGAGTACAAGGAAAACGGCTGCATTAGTCCTTTTTGCCGTTTCGAACCGCCAATGGTAGAGGTTTTTCAGGCGACACCTCTGGAGTCCATCCAGGCTGTCGTACCCCTCAATTCTGGAAGACCCTTCCGGATGAAAGGTTTTTTCGCTCCACCTCACATTAGCCATCTTATGGAAGATCTCCCCAGCCTCCTCCTCCAGCTTGTTGCGTGTCAGGCCTTCTTTGAGATGGGAATACAGGTCTGGCAGATAGCGGGTATCAAGAGCCGCGTAATTCAGCTGCTCATCTGTAAGGGGCCGTATGTCCCACCTCGACCGTTGAACTTTCTTCGGCTTTTTAAGTTCCACCCCCAGACATTCACTGACGATTGACGTAAGCGAAAGGGCTGTAATTCCCAGAATGGAAGCCGCTCTGTAGGTATCAAAGATATTCCTGAACCTGAACCCGTAGTCTCGATTCAGCAGGCGTATATCATTATCACACGCATGAATGATCTTAACGGTTGAGGAATTTATGAAGGCATCACCCAGAAAAGAAATATCCATATCCAGAAGCGGATCAAAGATATATGCGCGAGATTCTGTGCATATCTGTATCAGACACAGCTTCTCCCGGAAGTACCTGAAAGAATCGTATTCGGTATCTATTCCTATGTACCGCACGCTTAGTATGTCGTCTTGTGCCGTTTCAAGCTTTTGCAGGTTGTCTATGAGCATCCAATCGGTGTTCAAAATGTAATCCTTATCCGGTCTTGTGCACCCTGTTCCAGGTGTAACTTCCGGCAAAGAGCAGAGCAGCCGAAAGGGGTATGGTGCATAGAAGCAGGGCGCTGTGATCTGAGAGTTTCAGAAAGAGTCCCGACACGCCTCCTCCCGCAATAGCGATCATCGCTCCCGCGGCGTTCAGCCCGAACCTTTCTGCGTGAAATCCGAACAGAATCGGGATGACAAGGCCCGCCGAGTAAATTGTGTACCCCAGCAGGAGAGAGGCGATTATGCCTTCCAGCCTCAGCGCGATCACGAGAGAAGCAATCCCCGTGACGACTACGCATATTCTGGATATTCCGAGCAGATTTTTTTCATCAATCTTGAACAGGGGGCTTAGTATGTCAGAGGTAATGATGGTACTTGTGGTGAGCAGGCATGTGTCTGCCGAAGACATTACCGCCGCCAGGAGGGCAATTATTACGAGGCCGTTCAGGCCTGTCGGGATTATGCTCATAACAAGCGCTGGCAATGCGCTCTCCGGCTGGATCTCCGGCAGGAGCACCCGCGCTGCAATCCCCGCTAATGTTATAAGAAAGGCTGTGGGGATCATAACAGACGCGGCCAGAACAAGAGACCTTCTGGCAATTTTGGGATCTCTGGAGCAGAAGATTCTGGAGTATATATCCGGGCCGACAAGGTACGTAGCGCCAACGAAAAAGAGAAACGTCAGGAGATCGATCCATCCGAAATCAGGAGACGTTGGGAATGAAAAGTACGAGGGGGAAAGATTCTCTGCCATTCCAGACAACCCGCCCGCGGCAGACACACCAGCAATTGCGCAGACAATAACACCCGCGATGATAAAGACTGATTGTATGAGATCTGTACGCAGGATGGAATACTGGCCGCCGAGAAGGGTGTAAATGATAAAAACGGATCCGGCAATGATCATCAACGGGACAGACTGCCCAGGCCATAACACCGACAGTATCTTGCCCGCCGCAATGATCTGCGCCGCGATTATTCCCAGCCACGCGGCGGCGATCAGAACAGAGGCGATAATCCTTACCGCATTTCCTCCGTACTGCTTCCTGAGGATTTCGGGAAGGGTGTATACATCATAGGTTCTAACCCGTTCGGCGAACCATACAGAAAGTAACAACAAACCTATTGCCCCTGCGAGCATCCACCATGCCCCCACAAGACCCTTTGAATAACCCAGGCCGGCAATGCCGATGGTGCTCGAACCCCCTATTATGGTGGCCAGCAATGAACCTGTTACTACCGGAGTATTGGCCTGCCTGTCCGCGACAAAATAACTCGAGGCGCTCTTGATCCTCTTCATGCTCAGGATACCTATAAGTATCATACCCAGAAGAAAGGCTCCTATTATGATACTGTTCATCTGCTTCTCTCCTCTCCCCCGCGGGTAAATGCACCCAAATTGCTGCACACTGATATCATACTTTGCCGGCGCGCACAATCACATGCCCGGCGGGCAGGTTCGTTTGAAACCGATGGTCTCACGCAAAGAAGGTGCAAAGGTTTTTTGTTGTGGTCAATCAGGGCAGATCTGGTGTAAGGTCTTCCATTAATTTTGGAAAGGCTCAGGGCTTCAAGAGGGCGCGCGTAACTGCTAAAAACTGCAAAGACAGCGCTCGTCATTTGTTGAGTGGAAAATGGTTGAGTTGGAGGTTTGCTTCCCTCATTTACTCACCGAGGTTTGCATTCAGTGTAATCTGCGAAATCTGTGGATTAAGGGTGTGCGGTATCAATCTGATTCCCAGAGGTACGATAACAAATGAATATTTCACAACTCTTGAAAGAGGCGGAGTCCGGGTTTGGTGGTGAAGGATTCCCTATACCCGGGCTGGATGCGGAAGTTCTGCTTGCATTCTCTATTGACAGAGAGCGACCTTTCCTCTACGCGTACCCAGCGCAAGAGATTCCCGGAGTGGAGGTGGAGAGATTCCGCTCGCTGGTCGCGAGGAGAATGAAAGGGGAACCGGTTGCCTATATCACCGGAAGAAAGGAATTCTGGTCGCTGGGGTTTGAGGTTACTCCGGATGTTCTGATACCGAGACCGGACACAGAAATTCTGGTCGAGGAGATCCTGAGGCTCTCCGGACAGGAAAGAGCGGGCAAGATCAGGATATTGGAGATTGGCACCGGAAGCGGGGCAATCAGTATCGCGCTTGCGTCCGAACTGAAAAATGCCTCCATTACGGCTACGGATTTTTCCCCGAATGCTCTTGCGGTTGCGGAGAAAAACGCCGTGAATAATAAAGTGGGGGAGAAGATTTCATTTTTATGCGGGGACATGTTCGATCCTGTTGAGGGCAAATTTGACATAATCGTCTCAAATCCGCCCTATATTTCCGAGTATGAATTTGGATTGCTCGCCCCGGAGGTCAGGGAGTATGAACCTCACCGGGCGCTTGTGGCTGGCCCGGAGGGCACAGAATTTCACCGGAAACTCGCGCGTGATGGGGAGCGATTTCTGGAGAAGGGCGGCCGGCTTGTCATGGAAATGGGGGCGGATCAGAGGCTCGCCATAGAGAAAATGCTGAAAGAAAAAGATTACTGTGATATTGTTTTCCGCTCAGATTATGCCGGGATAGAGCGAGTCGTTCTTGCGAGGAAGAGGAGATAACAAGTTGGATAAAATTATCATACATGGTGGGAAAAGGCTTGAGGGTGATGTCCGCGTGAGTGGAGCAAAAAATGCCGCTCTTCCTGTTATAGTGTCTTCGCTTCTCACAGATGGGTGGAATACCTTTCATAACGTCCCCGATCTTGCGGATATCAGAACAATAAAGAGGCTCCTGGCCGGTTTTGGTGTCGAGATTGAAGGGGACAAGACGCTCAGGATCAATGCGGGTGGAATCACAAATTGCGAGGCCCCCTACGATCTTGTCAGAACGATGAGGGCCTCGATTCTTGTTCTCGGGCCGCTCGTGGCAAGGATGGGCAGGGCGCGCGTTTCTCTTCCGGGAGGATGCGCCATAGGCGCCAGACCTGTGAATCTGCATCTGAAGGCCCTGCAGTCTATGGGAGCAGAAATAGATCTTAAAGATGGATATGTTGAAGCCAGAGCGCCAAGACTAAAGGGAGCCACCATATATTTTGATATATCAACGGTAACCGGCACCGAAAATATCATGATGGCCGCCTCACTGGCTGAGGGAACAACGATCCTTGAAAATGCGGCAAGAGAACCGGAGGTCGTAAATCTTGCCGACGTGTTGAGGGGAATGGGTGCAAAGATCAGAGGCGCGGGCACCGATATAGTGGAGATTGAGGGAGTAAAAACCCTCCAGCCGGTTGAAGCGGATATAATTCCCGACAGGATTGAAGCGGGAACATATATGATTGCAGCGGGGCTCACCGGCGGGGATGTAAATATCCTCGGGTGCGTACCGGCTCATCTTGACGCTGTGACAGCCAGATTAAGAGAGACGGGCATGGAGATTACTCCAATAGCCGGAGGCCTCCGGGTTGTGGGTAACCGGAATATAACCAGTGTGGACGTAAAAACCCTTCCCTATCCCGGCTTTCCCACGGATCTTCAGGCGCAGATGATGGTGCTGATGTCCATGGGTGGAGGTGTCAGCGTCATTAAAGAGACCGTGTTTGAAAACAGATTCATGCACGTAAATGAGCTTACAAGAATGGGGGCGGATATAACTGTTGACGGTAACAGCGCCATTGTCAGGGGTGTTTCCGGGCTTCGTGGCGCTCCGGTGATGGCGACAGATCTGAGAGCGTCCGCTTCTCTCATACTTGCCGGTCTGGTGGCCGAAGATGCGACTGAGATCTTCAGAATCTATCACATAGACAGGGGATATGAACATATCGAAGAAAAGCTTTCTTCTATCGGGGCTGATATAAGGAGGGTTAGAGGCTGAAGTGAAGGTTATAAGCACAGATGAAAGCTCATTCGCGGGGGAGCTCGATCGCATAAAAAACAGACGGAATTCTGTCCCCCAGGCCGTGGAGGATGTTGTATCCAAAATCCTGGATGACGTGGTGGCAAGGGGAGACGATGCACTCTTTGAGTACACGGAAAAGTTTGACGGCATTCTCCTCAACCCCCGTACAGCCGAGGTCTCTCCGGACGAGATAGAAGCGGCATTTCGTGAAGTCAACGCCGATGATGTGGATATTCTCAAGTTCTCTGCCGCAAGAATAGAAAAGTTTCACAGGAGGCAGATTGAAGAGTCATGGTCTTATTCCGATGACGAGGGGATAGAGCTAGGACAAATATTGCGCCCCCTTGAACGTGTCGGCATATATGCGCCGGGTGGTCTCGCGACGTATCCCTCCACGGTATTGATGGCTGCGGTGCCTGCCGGGATCGCGGGTGTCGGAGAAATCATACTTGTCACCCCCGCGAGAAATGGGTACATAAATCCCCTGATGCTCGTTGCCGCGAGACTGTCCGGTGTGAACCGGATATTCAAAATAGGCGGCGCTCAGGCTGTAGCCGCGCTTGCCTGCGGCACAGAGTCCATTCCGCGGGTTGACAAAATAGTCGGCCCCGGGAATATCTACGTGGCCACCGCGAAGAGGATGGTGTATGGGAAAACGGGGATAGACATGATAGCTGGCCCCAGTGAGATAGTTATCATTTCCGATGGCATGGCAGAACCGGAAGTGGTGGCCTCCGATCTCCTGTCTCAGGCCGAGCATGACCCGATGGCCGGCGCGATTCTCCTTACACCAGACAGAGAATTTGCCCGCAAGGTTGCCGCCGAAGCCCAAATACAGGCAAAAGAGCTTGAGAGCCCGGTGGCCGCGGAGGCACTGGAAAATTATGGCGCGGCAATCATAACCGCGGATATGGATGAGGCCATAGATATCGCGAACAGCCTCGCTCCGGAGCACCTTGAACTGGCAGTGGAAAAACCCAAAGATCTCCTGAGCAGGATAACCAACGCGGGAGCGGTATTCCTCGGGCAAAATACCCCGGAAGTTCTGGGGGATTATATCGCGGGCCCGAACCATATACTCCCCACCGGGGGAACGGCGAGATTTTCTTCACCACTTGGGGTCTACGATTTCATCAAAAGGATAAATGTAATATCCTTTTCCGGCAAAGCACTCGAGAAACACGGGTTAAAGGCTGCCGGATTTGCAGATATTGAAGGTCTTGAAGCGCACAAGAGATCAATTATGATAAGATTAAGCGGTAGAACGTCAAACAAAACAAAAAATTCTTGACAAAAAGTGCATGGTCGCCTAAAGGTCTGCGCAGGAATTATTGAGCGGGCGTAATTCAGGGGTAGAATGTCAGCTTCCCAAGCTGAATGTCGTGGGTTCGAATCCCATCGCCCGCTCCAGTTTTTTTGGTTGCAAAAAAGTTCTTGCTGTGTTATCAGCACCCCAGAAGTGGGCTTTGCCCGCTTTTTTTATTTTTTACGGTGCGGAATGGATCGTTCGAGTCGATTATATCGCGAAAAGATAGTAGAGCTGGTTGAACCGGTCCTTGAGTCCGGAAGAATGGAGCTCGTCGACGTCGAATGCCTCAAGGGAAAAACCCGCTGGATGGTCAGGATTTACATAGACAAAGAGGGTGGGGTGGGTCTTGATGATTGCGCCATGATAAGCGGTGAGATTGGTGATCTTCTCGATGTAAATGAGACTCCTCCCGGTTCTTACTCTCTTGAGATATCATCACCGGGCCTTGACCGTCCCCTTGCGCGGGACAAAGATTTTATAAGGTACGCGGGACACGAAATCAGAATTAGCGTTACCGAGAAGATAGAGGGGAAAAAGAATTTCAGGGGCCGACTGATGGAATTTATTGAGAAAGAAGGAGAAAAAATCGTCGTTATAAATGTGGAGGGAAGGGTTTATAACATACCACGCAGTATGATAATAAAGGCAAATCTTCAATACGAATTTTAGCTCGGAGGGTCAGTAGCATGTTGCCAGATCTCAAACGTCTCATCGAACAGATGGGTAAGGAAAAGGGCATAGACAGTGAAATAATAATAGACGCACTGGAAACGGCTGTTTTAACCGCTGCAAGGAAGAAACTGGGGCCGGACTTGGACCTTGAAGTGGCTTACAATGAGGAAGCGGGGGAAATAGAGACTTTCCTGTTTAAGACGGTGGTGGAACACGTCCTGAGTGCCGACTCGCAGATATCCCTGGAAGAGGCGCGTGAGACCATGGATGAAGACGCGGAACCGGGAGACAGTCTCGGAATAAAGATAGAGACGGATACCTTCGGCAGAATAGCCGTTCAGACAGCCAAGCAGATTATAATCCAGAAGGTCAAGGATGCCGAGCGTGACAATATTTACGAAGAATACAAAGACAGGAAAGGTGATCTTGTCAATGGTTTTGTGCAAAGATTTGAAGGGGGAAGCATAATTGTAAGTCTCGGCATATCGGAAGGAATCATCCCTCCTTCTGAACAGATAAAGAGGGAATCTTTCAGAAGAGGGGAAAGAATAAGGGCATATATATATGATGTAAAAAGGGTTTCCAAGGGCCCACAGATACTGTTATCCAGAACACACCCCGGTTTTATCAGGACGCTCTTTGAAATGGAAGTCCCGGAAATATCAGAGGGTCTGATAGAAATTGTCAATATAGCAAGAGAGCCGGGAAACAGGACCAAGATTTCTGTAAAATCGGTGGATAAGGACATCGATCCGGTTGGAGCGTGTGTGGGAATGAGAGGATCAAGAGTGCAGGGTGTTGTGCAGGAGCTTCGGGGAGAAAAGATAGATATTGTTCCCTGCTCCGACGATCCTGTGAGATACGTATGCAACGCCCTGTCTCCGGCCAAAGTTGACAGGGTGTACATGGATGAAGATGCCAGGAGGATGGAGGTCATCGTGCCTGATGATCAGCTTTCTCTGGCTATTGGCAGGGCCGGTCAGAATGTCCGACTGGCAGCCAGGCTTACCGGCTGGAGGATTGATGTCAAAAATGAGGCCGGTTTGGCAAAAGAGGAAAAAGAAGGAGCCGTATCCCTCATGAAGATCACCGGAATTGGTGAGCGTACAGCCGATCTTCTCTATGAAGAAGGATATAAGGGTATTGCGATGGTGGGTTCGGCGGAACCCGAGGCGTTGAGCTCCATAAAGGGAGTCAGCCAGAAGAAAGCCATCGCCTGGATTGAAGAAGCAAAGGAGATTATGGATAACGAAGGCAGCGAAAATCCGTCTGAAGATATTTAAAAACTGTTCGTATATTATCAACAAGGCAATCGGGAGTTCCAATAATGTCCAAAACAAGAGTCTACGAATTGGCGAAAGAGCTTGGCATAGACAACAAAGATCTTATCGAACGGCTGGAGAAACTCGGGATAGCTGTCAAGGCCCCTTCCAGCTCTCTGGAAGATAGTGATGCTGAGAGGGTTCGGGGGGAGTTCGCGCTGGGCGAGAAGAATGCAGTCGTAGAAAAACGAGTCAAGAAAACGGTCATTAGAAGGAGAGCGATTCGGCAGCAAGTTCCAGAAATTGAGGAAACTCCTGATGGACTTAAACCTGAGACAGTACCGGAAGAAACGATAAAGGAAACGGAAAGGGAACCGGTGGCGGTTTCAGAGAAAGACGTTCCGGCAGAAGACAAGGCGAGGAAAAAGAGGGATGAGAAGAAAGAAAAAATCTCCACACCGGGAATAAGACCACGTAAGTCGTTAATAAAAATCATCCGGGAAGCTCCAAAAAAAGAAATAAAGAAAATACCTCCGAAAGAGGATGCCTCTCCCAAGCCTGAGAAGAGGACGCCGGCACATCAAGAAGTCAAACCCGCGCGCGCGGAGGAGACTGAGAAAGAGGAAAAAGCGCCGGCATCTAAACCTTCAAATAAAGCAAAAAGGCCTGTTGCTGTACTCATAGATGATGAACAACGACGCAAAAAGGTCTTTATCAAACAACGTGTCGATAAAAGAGCAAATCGATCCAAAACCGGGAAAACCAGGGAAGAGCGCAGGAGCTGGAAGGAAGAAAAGGTTATCACCACCACCCGGATAAAGGCGACAGAGATTACAACCCCCAGGGCGATCAAGAGAAGGATAAAGATAGAGGAGGCCATAAAGATAAGTGCCCTCGCCAGGAAAATGGGGATCAAGGCCGGTGAATTGATTAGCAAGCTTGTCTCGCTGGGAATGATGGTGACGATCAATCAGTCGATAGACATCG
>CAZSYH010000025.1:0-26312 GCA_964610735.1 uncultured Syntrophaceae bacterium
AAGGTTTTTTACTTCTACTTCGATCTTTACAGTGGGTGGAACATTTCCAACAACTTTTCTTACCGCTCGCGAAATACCCCCCGCGGCGGTTATGTGGTTATCCTTGATCATCACGCCATCATACAGGCCGAATCTGTGATTAAATCCTCCTCCTGTTTTTACCGCGTATTTTTCAAGGCTTCTCAGACTTGGCGTCGTCTTTCTCGTATCCAGTATCCTGACCCCGGTGCCCTTCACTTCTTCAACATATTTGTGTGTCATCGTAGCAATCCCACACATCCTCTGAAAAAGATTCAGCGCCACGCGTTCCGCGAGGAGGATACTCTTCAGCCTACCCGATATACATGCAAGGACATCACCCTTCCACGCCGGATGGCCGTCTCGGAAATACGCCTCAAAGCTCAGGGATGAATCCAGGACATGGAATACCTCCCTGAAGACATCAATACCCGCGACTATGGTTTCTCCCTTCGAAATTGTCTGCGCGACACCGGGTTCATCACCTGTAAGAACAGTTGACGTGGTAAGGTCACCCGACCCTATGTCTTCATCAAGCGCTGTCCGGATAAGTTCATTCAACCTGATATCTGAAATCATGACAATCCTCACGCTATATTACGAAGCCTGCCCAAAGCGTCTTCCAGTACCCCGCTTTTTTCCTTCAGGGCTTTGAATTTACTTTCTTCTTTTTCAACTATATTTTTGGACGCCTTTTCCATAAAATCCCGATTCCCCAGTTTTTTGGAGATGAAACCGAGGTCCTTATCAAGCTTTTTCATTTCCTTTTCCAGCCTCGTCTTCTCGGCCGCGACATCCACGGCACCTTGGAGAAATACATATACCTTGAAGGAACCTACTACTCCCGTCGCAGACCCCTTCGGTTCCCTGGCATTTTGCTCTATAGCCAGGTCTTCCAGATTCGCTATGTCCCTTATATAGTTTCTGCCTGTCTCTATAATGGACAGCATATCACCATCGGGAGCGGAGATGAGTGACCTCAACTTCTTTGAAGGGCTGATATTCATTACACCCCTTATATTCCTGATACTGTTTATAATATTTTTAACAATCTCCATACAACTGCGGGCATCTTCATCCCTGAGGGAATCATCCTGGTCGGGAAATTCGCTTACCATTATATATCCCTCATCTGTTGTCAATTTCTGCCATATTTCCTCTGTGACAAAAGGCATGAAAGGATGAAGGAGCTGGAGGGCCGTCTTTAATACTGAGAGCAATGTCTGTTGGGCGGCAAGCTTTCTCTGCGATGATTGTTGCTTGTCATACAGTGCCGGCTTTATCAGCTCAAGATACCAGTCGCAGAACTCATGCCATATAAACTGATATATCCTGCCCGCGGCATCGTTAAACCGATATTCGTCAAGGGCTTTTCTGACATCTGCCACTGTACTGTTAAGACTGTCTTTGATCCATCTGTCACAAAGCGAATATTCTTCCCTTTCCAACACGGTTTCTCCGGCATAATCCTCAAGATTCATCAGAGAAAATCTAGCCGCGTTCCATATCTTGTTTACAAAATGTCTGTATCCCTTGATTCGTTCCTCAGACATCTTCACATCTCTCCCCTGCGCGGTAAAGGCCGCCAGGGTAAAACGAAGAGCGTCTGCGCCATATTTGTCAATCATCTCAAGTGGATTAACGCTGTTACCACTTGATTTGCTCATCTTATCGCCCTTTTCATCCCGAACAAGGGCATGCAGATAGACATCCGAGAAGGGAACCTTTCCCATAACGTAAAGTCCCATCATCATCATCCTGGCTACCCAGAAAAATATGATATCAAACCCGGTCACAAGGAGTGAAGTGGGATAAAATGTATCAAGCGCCTGCGTTTTGTCGGGCCATCCCATAGTCGAGAATGGCCAGAGAGAAGAGCTGAACCATGTATCCAAGACATCCTCGTCCTGCCTGAGAGAACATCCCCCACATTCGGGACAACTGTCAGGGTCTTCAACTGCTACTATGGTGTTGCCACAATCATTACAATACCATACCGGTATTCTGTGTCCCCACCATATCTGTCTGGAAATGCACCAGTCTCTTATATTGTCCATCCAGTCAAAATATGTGGCCTCCCACATTGGAGGAATGATCTTTGTCTCACCCTTCACAACCGCGGCGATGGCGGTTCTTGCCAGCGGTTTCACCTTGACAAACCACTGCTTGGACACTGCGGGTTCCACAATGGTCTTGCATCTGTAACAACGCCCCACATTGTGCGAATAGGGCTCTGTCTTCACAAGATAACCACCCTTTTTAAGGTCCTCCACGATATTTTCCCTGCACGTATAACAATCCTGCCCCTGATATATCCCGCCATTCTCATTGATAATGGCATTGCCATCCATAATAGTGACTATATCAAGATCGTGTCTCTGCGCCATGGCAAAATCATTGGGGTCCGCTGATGGCGTTATTTTCACCGCGCCGGTGCCGAATTCCCTGGACACGTAATCGTCCGCGATTACCGGTATCCTTTTGTTCACAATCGGAAGAATTACTTCCTTCCCTATAACATCCGTGTATCTTTTGTCATCGGGGTTGACCGCGACGGCAGTATCACCGAGCATGGTCTCCGGGCGTGTCGTAGCCACAATTATTTCGCCCTTTCCTTCGGCATATGGATATCGTATATGCCAGAGACTGGTCGATTCTTCCTCATATTCAACCTCAAGGTCGGATATGGCTGTATGGCACCTCGGACACCAGTTAACAATATAATCACCCTGATATATCAGGTCATCTTCATAGAGCCGGACAAAGACCTCTCTGACGGCGCGGGAGAGCCCCTCATCCATGGTAAACCGTTCCCTGGACCAGTCACAGGAACACCCCAGCTTATGCAACTGGTTTATGATCTCACCGCCATATTCCTTCTTCCAATCCCATACCTTCTCTATAAATTTTTCTCTTCCTATATCGTGCCTTGTCATTCCCTCTCTGGCAAGGGCCTGCTCCACTACATTCTGAGTCGCTATTCCCGCGTGATCAGTGCCGGGCATCCAGAGTGTATTGTACCCCTGCATTCTCTTGTACCTCACGATAATATCCTGCAGGGTATTATTCAGAGCGTGTCCTATGTGAAGTATCCCGGTAACATTAGGCGGGGGAATAACTATTGAGAATGGTTTCCTGTCACTCTTATCCTCCGCCCGGAACAGGCCTTCATCAAGCCAGCGCCGGTACCATTTTTCCTCAACATCATAAGATTCATAAGACTTGCTCAATTCTTCTTTTTCCATAACGTGTCCTTCTTGATTTATTATAACGACAAACTACTCATACAAATTTTCAATCGCGTTACCTATCATATTTTCATCCTGAGGGGCAAACCATTTGATGTCCGGATCTCCCTTGAACCACGTCAACTGCCTCCTGGCGTAGTGCCTCGTATCACGTTTGATCAATCTCACCATATCCTGCTCGCTCTGTTTCCCTCTGATAAAGGAGACGACATTCCTGTAGGTCATGGATTGCATGGGCCTGACTGATTCATCATAACCCCTGTCCATAAGCCTTTCCACTTCCTCCACAAGTCCAGCCTCCATCATTTTTTCAACCCTGTCATTTATCCTGTCATACAGAAGACTCCTGTCGATATTAAGACCTATCTTCACGCAATCATAGATATTGTTGCCGAACCTGTGTTCTCCCTGTATCTCAACAATGGACTGCCCGGTATGTTCCAGGACCTCAAGCGCCCTGATTGTCCTGACAAGATCATTCGGATGTATCCTTTCGGCGGCTGTCGCGTCTATCTCCTTCAACTGTTTGTAAAGATGTTCTTTCCCATATTGCGCGGCATCTCTTCTGTAGGAATCGCGGAGTGTTTCGTCAGCGCCAGGGGCGTTCAAAAGCCCGCCGAGCAGAGCGTCCAGATACAACCCTGTGCCGCCCACTATAAACACCCTTTTATGCCTGTTGTGAAGAAGTGCAATCGCCTCATCAGCCTTTTTAACAAACATAGAGGCGTTGAATTCTTCGTCCGGGTTTACAATATCAATCAGGTGGTGGGGTGTACGAACCCTCTCTTCTGGGGAAGGTTTTGCGGTGCCTATATCCATATACCTGTAAATCTGCATTGAGTCAGCGCTGATAATCTCTCCGCCATACATTTCGGCAAGCCTGATCGCCAGATCGGTCTTCCCCACTCCGGTGGGGCCGGTGACAACAAGAAGCCGGGGTTTCGGGCGTTGAATTTCTGTTTTTAAATTTTGATTCACTTCCGTACTTCTACTCCTGCCCCTGACTATCCGTCATTTTCGCTTGAACATCCTCTCTAAATCCCTTATGTCAAGCACTGCGTAGGTAGGCCTTCCGTGAGGACAAGTTGCCGCGAATGATATCGAATCAAGGTCTTTACACAACGCCACGACCTCTGCGTCTGTCAATTTGTGATTAGCCTTGACGGCGCTTTTACACGCCATGAGGACGAGAATTTTGTCTCTTATTTCATCGATATTTTCAGTCTTCCCTGTATCCCCAACCTCTTCTATCACATCGGAAATAAGCTCTTCAAGATTGCACCCTGTCAGTAAAGCTGGAATCTGCTTTACCAGTATAGTGTTCTCGCCATACCGCTCCACGCCAAGTCCCGCATCTTTCAGCGCGTCAATATTATTCATCAATAGATCAAAACGGCCGGGTTGAAGGTTCACAACCTCCGGTATCAGCAAACCCTGAACATGTGTTCTCTCTTTCATGGACACCTTCAGCTTTTCAAAAAGCACCCTTTCGTGGGCGGCATGCTGATCCATAAGAATAAAGGCTCCCTCTGATGAAAACGCGAGGTATGTGCCCGCAATCTGTCCCAGATAGTTGAGAGATGAAAAGTTTACCGCGTCTTCCGGCACATCACGCTCATTGAAAAGTTCCGGCAATTCCTCCCCGCCTTCTCCCGCGCCTAAAGAATCAGGCGCTTTTCTCATTCCCCCCTCAGAAACATTCATGTTAAAGGTTTTCTTTTCAGCGCCCGACAGGACTGTGTACCTTTTTAAAACATTTCCAACCCTTTCTCTGTAAGCGTCCGCGCTAACTCCGAAAGAGGGCCCAGGGAACCCGGTACTGACAGTGGACATGCCGGACAGCGCTCCGGAAAGGGTGTCTGTGACAAGGCTGTACACATCTCCCGAGCTTCTGAAGCGCACCTCCAGCTTTGCCGGATGGACATTTATATCCACATCGGACGAGGGCATATCTATAAACAGGACAACGGAAGGAAACCTCCTAGGTTCTATCAGTCTTCTGTAAGAGGTCATGACCGAATGATTCAGGAGTCGGTCCCTTATGAATCTGTTGTTGACAAAATAGAACTGCCCTTTGGTGTTTGCCCTTGTGCGGTCGGGCATGGAGATGATCCCCCGAATGGTTGCCTCTCCCCTCTGCCCCTTGACTTCAAGCGTGTGTCTCCCAAAATCTTCGCCAAACATAAGAGCGATTCTGTCTAACAGATTTTTTGTTCTCGGGATATTAAGAATGGTCTTACCCTTCGCGACAACCATCATCTTCACTTCCGGATTGGAAAGCACCAGCCGCATTATGGCGTCTATACAGTGGGTCTGTTCGGTGGAATCTCCCTTCATGAACTTCATCCGGGCCGGCGTGGAATAAAAGATGTCACTGACAGTTACCGATGTGCCGACAGGGCAGCCGGCATCAATAATCTCCTCGACTCTGCCCCCCCTTACCACCACCCGTGTGCCTGACAGAGAGTCTTTCTTCCTTGTCAGCATCTCAATCCTGGATATGGAAGCTATGCTCGCTATGGCCTCCCCCCGGAATCCAAAGGAGGCTATATTATGAATGTCTTCAAATGTGTAAATCTTGCTCGTGGCGTGTCTCTCAAATGCGAGTTCCACGTCATCCCTGTCGATCCCTCTGCCGTTATCCACAATCTTTACAGATTGCTTCCCTCCACCCTCAAGTTCAACAAGGATGTCAGTCGCGCCGGCATCAAGGGAATTTTCGACAAGCTCTTTGACTATGGAGGCGGGCCTTTCAATTACCTCGCCCGCTGCTATCCTGTTGGACAGATCCTCAGGCATGACAACTATTTTTTCCTGCAAGGCTATCTCCTCAGCTTACGCGGGACATGTAGTCCTTCAGCGCTATCTGCCAGAATCTCATCGTTTTATGGGTCGCATCGGCAAACTTTCTACAACTGAGAACCGAATACGCCGGACGGGGTGCGCCTTTTCCAAGTATTGCGGATTTTATCGAAACAATCCTGACATCTTTCATATCTCTGTATTCCAGTATTTTCAGAGCAAACTGATACCAGCTGCACGTTCCCCTGTTAGTTACATGAAAAATGCCCCTGTAATCACCCTCAACAAACACCTTCACCGCCGCCGCCAGATCCACTGTACAGGTAGGAGATCCCGTTTGATCATCAACCACCTCCAGCTCCCCTGTTTTCTCCGCCTTTTCAACTATTGCCCCGACAAAATTCCTTCCATTCTTCCCATAAAGCCAGGACGTTCTCAACAATATGTAATTATCGGAGAATTCCCTGAGATACTCCTCCCCCTTCAATTTAGATCTTCCATAGGCGTTGATGGGATTACACGCATCCTCTTCCACATAGGGAACAGCTTTTGTGCCATCAAACACATAATCGGTGCTGAAGTGGATCAGCTTGATGCCGATACCCCTGCAGGCCAGGGCCACATTTTTCACTCCATCGGCATTCACGGAAAAACACCCGGCTTCATCCGTCTCACAGCCATCCACATTTGTATAGGCGGCCGCGTTTATGATTACATCCGCGCCTGATTCATTAATTATGTCCCTGCAATCGGAGGCAGACGCAATATTAAAATCTTCAACATCTTTTCCTATTACATCATGTGCTCCGTCAAGAGTTGTCACAAGATCGGTTCCGAGCATACCCTTATATCCCAACACCAGTATCTTCATCAGTATCTGACCTCTCTGAGAAAAAGCCCCTGCGGCGGGGCCGTGATGCCGGCTTTTGTCCTGTCCATTGCACCCATTATTTCTTTAAACCCGTCAGGCGTAACGATTCCCTTCCCCACATCGACAAGAAGACCGACGATATTTCTCACCATATAACGCAGAAAGCCATTTGCCTCTACGGCAAAGGAAATCATGCCGCCCTTCATATCAACAGAGGTATCAATCACCGTCCTTATATGGTCTTCGGAATCGCACCCGGCGGCGCAGAAAGATGAAAAATCGTGACTCCCCTTAAGCAGTATCGCCGCTTCTCCCATCACGTCTACATCAAGGGGGGCGCGCACATACCAGGAATAATTTCTGTAGAGAGTTGTTCTCACTGGATTATTGAATATCCAGTACAGGTATATTTTGCTCTTCGCGCTGTAGCGCGCGTGAAAATCATCATCTGTATCTATCAAATCTTTTACAACAATGTCTCCTGGAAGAAGGCTGTTTATTCCCTTTAAGAGACTCCCACACGCTATGGCCGACTCTGTCCTGAAGTTTGCCACCTGATTCAGGGCGTGAACGCCTGCGTCCGTTCTTCCCGAAGCCGTCAACCGTATCGCTTCCTGCGTTATGGTCCCTATCTTTTTCTCAAGTACCTCCTGAATGCTGATCCCGTTGGGTTGCTTCTGCCATCCATGGTAGGCGGTACCGTCATATTCGCAGACAATCATAACGTTTCTCATAAAACCGATCCCGCAGTTACTTCATTTTCTTCTCACATTTATTGAGTGCTTCGACCGCCGGCAGTTTCTTGCCTTCCAACAGTTCGAGGGACGCTCCTCCTCCGGTGGATATATAGGTTATATAGTCACTCTCCCCCGCCCTGTGAACGGCAACATCCGTATCACCCCCGCCGACGATGGTAAGGGCATGGGACTGCGCGACGGCGTGCACCAGGGAAAAGGTCCCCATGCTGAACGCGTCGATCTCAAATACGCCCATGGGACCGTTCCACATAATCGTTTTCGCGTCGCTGAGCGCCTCGCGGAAGAGTGCGATTGAGGCAGGGCCGATGTCCAGACCCATCCAGTTGGGATCTATTTCCTGGATGGGTACGATCTTTGTCACCGCCTTCGGATCGGCCTTTTCGGCGATAACACAATCAACGGGGAAATATAATTTCACGCCATGCTCCTTCGCTATCTTGATCCCCCGTCTTGCCGTATTCAGAAGATTATCTTCCACGAGAGAGGTGCCCACCTCGTACCCCATCGCCTTCAGAAAGGTAAAGGCCATCCCTCCGCCGATGATCATCTTGTCAACCTTTCTGATAAGGTTGGCAAGGGCTTCCAGCTTACCGGATATCTTTGAACCACCGATAATCGCCACAAAGGGACGGCGGGGGTCTTCCAGGGTGGTGCCGAAGTAGTTCATTTCCCTCTTCATCAGGAAGCCGGCACAGCAGACCTTTGCGAATTTCGTTATCCCTACATTGGAGGCATGTGCCCTGTGGGCATTCCCAAAAGCATCATCCACGTACACATCGGCATAGCCTGCCAGTTCCCTAGCGAAATCATCGTCGTTTTTCGTCTCCTCTATGTGGAACCGCAAGTTTTCGAGCATGATGACACAACCGGGCTTCATATTCTGAATCAGCGTTTTTACATCATCGCCAATACAATCCTTCGCCAGCACAACCTCTTTGCCAATGAGGCGTGACAGCCTCTTGGCCTCAGGCGCAAGGCTGAGACTCTCTACCTTTTTACCCGCCGGTCTCCCGAGGTGAGAGATTATTATTACCTTCGCATCCTCATCCAGCGCATGGTTGATTGTAGGAAGCGCCGCCTTTATCCTCCTGTCATCGGTAATATGCAGGTTCTCGTCCAGCGGAACATTAAAATCAAACCGGCACAGCACCCTTTTCCCTTTGATATCGATTTCGTTTATGTACTTCATGAACTCCTCCGTTCTATATACAGGTGAGTTAGTCTAGAGAGGGGGATATACAATACCGAAATGACACGGTCAAGATAGCACCTCTCTTCTTTTTACGGCGTACTGCTTTATACACAAGGTGAGAGGTTTTTATGAATTTCGAAGACTGCGGCCCTTGACGGTAACCACTGCAAAGGCTATCACTCCTTCGCCTCGTCCGGTAAAACCCATACCCTCATTGGTTGAGGCCTTCACGTTTACCCGGTCCGGCTCTATATCGAGAAAATCTGCTATATTCTCAACCATTTTATATATATATTCTTGTAATTTCGGCTTCTCCAGGACAAGCGTTGAATCAACATTATTCACCCGGTAACCCTTCCGGACAGCCAGTCCATTAACCTTGATCAACAGCTCTTTGCTGGGAATATCCTTGTAGGCGGGATCGCTGTCGGGAAAATGTCTCCCAAGATCACCTTCTCCAATAGCGCCAAGAATGGCGTCGCAGAGGGCATGAAGCAGAACATCCGCGTCGGAATGACCAAGGAGCCCATTTTCACCGGAGATTTCCAAACCCCCAAGAATCAGCTTTCTCCCTTTCACTAATCTGTGGCTGTCGTATCCGAAACCAACTCTCATCTGCCTGATCCGATCTTTTTCAGCAACAGTTCACCGAGGGCGAGGTCTTCCGGTGTGGTAATCTTGATATTATCATGCGAACCCGGAATTGTCTTCACAGACCCGCCCATGCGCTCCACAAGGGACGCGTCATCAGTGCCATAAAATCCCTCTTTGTACGCGCTTTTGTATGCCTCCAGGATGATTTCTCTTTTGAATGCCTGGGGCGTCTGAGCAAGCCGCAGATTGTGCCTGCCGGGGGTTTCTCTTATAATTCCGTCTTCACCGACTATCTTAACAGTATTCTTCAGGGGAATTACCGGAATCACTGCCCCGCTCCGGGCAGCTTCCCGAATGGAAAGGTCTATTAATTTTTCCGAGAGGAATGGTCTGACACCGTCATGGATAACTATAACATCGTCTCTATCGTCAACCATCTCCAGGCCATTTCTGACGGAGTCCTGTCTTGTCTCTCCTCCAGCCTGGATATGCTTCACCTTAAGAATCCGGTATTTATCAGCAATTTCATCCCTGACGTAATCCATATCGTCTTTTGGGACCACAAGCACTATGCGGCTAACAGACGAGGCTTTTTCAAATTTGATAAGTGTGAGACCTAATATGGGAATGCCATCCAGCAATAAATACTGCTTGGGGATATCATACGCTATTCGCTTTCCGGAACCACCGGCAACTATAATCGCAACTGATTGCACCATCATCATCGGTTTTCTATTTGCCGTTTAGTACCTCGAGTGTAAAGTTTTTGCCGGCCTGTGCGTTGCACGCAGACAGGCGAAAATGGCAAAAAATCCTTTGCCGTGCCTGCAAAACCTTTTATACAAAGACGAAGACTTTACAATGTTTTTCTGTTTTTTACTATCAGCTATTACTGTTGCTTACATCTGCGCAGACATGCCGTTGTGCTCATCATCTTTCGCATTGGAAAAGATCATCCTCCCGGCCGCCGTCTGAAGGACGCTGGTTACGACCACCTCTACATTCTTTCCCATATATTTTATTCCATTATCCACAACCACCATGGTTCCATCATCAAGATATGCCACGCCCTGTCCGGCCTCTTTCCCCTCTTTTATAACCTTGGTTATCATTGTCTCTCCGGGCAGAATCGGAGGTTTCAGGGTATTTGCGAGCTCATTCACGTTCAGAATTTTTACGCCCTGAAGCTCGGCAACCTTGTTCAGATTATAGTCATTGGTCACAATGCTGCCCCCCTTTTCCTTGGCAAGGGCGACAAGTTTCGCGTCAACTCCTCTTATTTTTGGAAAATCGACATCTACAATATCAATCCTTATATCGTCGCTTTTCTGCATCCGGTTGAGTATGTCCAACCCTCTTCTACCCCTTGAACGTTTTATGTGGTCAGATGAATCGGCGATCTGTTGCAATTCATCCAATACAAAGCGTGGGACTATCAAGCTGCCTTCAATAAATCCCGTGTCACATATATCGGCCATTCTGCCATCAATAATAACGCTTGTATCAAGTATCCTGTAATCCGGATTTTTTTCACCTTTTGAAGAACGGGATCTGGGAAGGTGGAATTCTTCACTCTTCTTTGAACCCAGAACCAGACCAAGATATCCCAAGATAAAGGTAATTGTGACGTAGATATACCCCCACGGCACTACCTCCTGCTTCTCCAGCCCCGGCATAAACTTCAAGCCCCAGGTAAGGAGAAAGGCGATTGAAAGCCCGAGAACTGTTCCTATAACACCACCGAATATAACCCTCAGCGAAAGTTTTCTTATGACCTGTTCGAGTTTTATTACAAAAATTGAAAGAAAAAAACCGGCCACCAGGCCCATTAATGAGAGCGGAAATGCATGATATTGTTTAGCAATAAAATAACCACTTAAGGAACAAGCCACTATGAGTAAAAACTTTATAATCAAGTTTCACCTCCTATACACTGATGAACCCGTAAAAAAGATAATATGAGATATGTATTATGATTGTAGATCTACACAACCAGCCACCAGTACCCGATTTCTGTTTCCGGGAGAATAACAAAACAGCAAAAACTTAACTGGTTATGTGAATATCACCAACATTTAAGAACTTATCACTATTTCAAGGAACAGAATGCAAAACTACGCTCTAAATATCGCGTTTAAGTTTTCTTCTACTTTTGCTTCCTCACAGTCACCGGCTATTGATATCTCTCTTATCAACAGGCTTTTCGCGGTGTCCATCATTTTTCTTTCACCGAATGACAGATCCTTGTCAATTTTTAATGTAAAAAGGTCGCGTAATACTCCTGCTATTTCATAAACCGACCCTGTTTTTATCTTTTCCCAGTACTCCTTGTATCTTTTATTCCATGTCTGCTTGTCTACTGCCACGTTTTTCTCTTCTAATATCTTATAGACCAGGAGTATCTCCTCTTCTGAAATCACCTCCCTGAGACCAACAAACTCAGCTCCATCCCTGGGTATCATAATAGTCGCGTTATTGCCCAGTATCTTCATTACGTAGAAGGATTGTTCACTCCCCATAACGTTTCTGCTTTCTATAGCCTCAATAACACCTACTCCATGTGCCGGATAAACAGCCATATCTCCAACATTAAACATTTCTTCTCACGCACCCCTCTTAATCTAAAAGCTATCTATGTTCACGAAGAGGCATATATCACAATCCTGCATCGCGGTCAATTAAATCCTCCGAAAAACCCGCTGAATGCAGAAATTTGTCTTGACTTTGCAAGATGGAATGGGCTAAGCAATCTCGGTTGTAACACCACCACAAACAACTACAGGAAGGGAGCGTCATGGCAAAATACGATTCTAACTCACTCAGGAATATTGCAATCGCTGGACATGGAGGAACGGGGAAGACCTCCCTATGCGAATCTTTCCTGTTCTTAAGCGGAAAATCCGACAAGCTTGGACGGGTCGACGATGGGAGCTCTTCCCTGGATTTTGAACCGGAAGAGCAGAAACGACATATATCCATAAGCTCGGCAATAAACTTTTTTGAATGGAAGAAATATAAGGTAAACATTATTGACACTCCCGGCGATTCCAATTTTCTCATGGACACAAAATACAGCCTGCGCATAGCCGATAGCGTGATAGTTGTGGTGGATGCCGTGGGCGGGGTTGAATTACAGACGGAAAGGGTATGGAGATACGCTGATGAGTTATCACTCCCCCGCATGGTATATATCAGCAGGATGGACAGGGAGCGTGCCGATTTTTCCAAGACAGTGGAAGGCATAAACAACAAACTTGGTAAAAAGGTAACAGTCTGCTATCTCCCGATAGGTTCCGAAGAATCCTTTAAAGGTCTGATAGACCTTGCAAACATGAAGGCACTTATCTTTGACGACTCCAATGGAAAACCCGGGAAAGAAGATATCCCTGAAGACCTTATGAAAGATGCCAAGTCATACCGGGAAACTATGGTGGAAGACATAGCCGAATGTGACGAGGGTTTAATGGATAAATACCTGGAGGAGGGAGACCTTTCTGTCGATGACATTCAAAATGGACTCCGAAAGGGAGTGGTCTCAGGAGACTTGATCCCTGTCATATGTGGATCAGCCCTGAGTAACACAGGGATTATCCCTCTCATGGATATTATTGTAACTGCTCTCCCCTCCCCTCTGGATCGAGGGGCTGTCGTGGGTAAGAAACCTAATACAGAAGAAGAGGATGAGAGGACGCCGGACGAAAAGGCGCCCTTTTCCGCAATGGTATTCAAGACTATTGCGGATCCATACGCGGGTAAGCTTACACTGTTCAGGGTCTTTTCAGGGACACTGACATCGGATTTTGTCTTTTATAACGCATCAAAGGACCTGAGTGAAAAATGCGGAAACATCTTCTATCTTGAGGGAAAAACCCAAGTTCCGGTGGAATCACTTATCCCCGGAGATATTGCCGCTCTTGCCAAGCTGAAAGAAACTTCCACCGGTGATACCATGTGTAGTGCAAAATCGCCCATCATCTACGATAAGGTTCCTCTGATAAATCCAGTTGTTCGCTACGCGGTGGAACCCAAGTCCAAGGGTGATGAGGAAAAGATACATTCGTCTCTCAACAGACTGATCGACGAAGATCAAACACTCTCGGTCCATAGAGACACTCAGACAGGAGAAACCATCCTTTCCGGTGTCGGGCAGGTACATATAGATATAACCCTGGAAAAACTCAAAAGAAAGTTTGGCGTTGACGTAAACCTGAAGCGGCCGAAAGTACCTTACAAGGAAACCATCAAGGGAAAAACAAGAATCCAGGGCAAGTATAAAAAACAATCGGGGGGCAAGGGGCAGTACGGTGACACTTGGCTTGAGATAGAGCCCCTTCCTAAGGGGAGCGGGTTCGAGTTTGTCGATAAGATTGTAGGCGGAGTCATACCGAGAACATACATACCGGCGGTGGAAAAAGGCATTATAGAGGCAATGTCTGAAGGTCTTTTGGCTGGCTATCCTGTAGTAGACATTAGAGTTTCTCTTGTTGATGGCACGTACCATGCCGTGGATTCATCCGAAATGGCCTTTAAAATAGCGGGTTCTATGGGCTTTAAAAAGGGATTTCAGGAGTGCCGGCCGACACTCTTGGAGCCGATAGTCGACATCAGCATTGAAATTCCCGATGAATATATGGGAGATGTAATCGGTGACCTCAACAGTAGACGGGGACGTGTGCTGGGCATGGATAAAGCGGGGTCGAACCAGGTCATTAAAGGACAGGTTCCTCTGGCTGAAATTCTTTCATACGCGCCTGATCTTACGTCGATTACCAGTGGCAGGGGCACATTCTCTTATGAGATCTCTCGCTACGAAGAACTCCCCGCTCACCTGCAGGAAAAGGTCATCGCTGAAGCGAAAGAGAAAGAGTCTTAAAAGAAGGGTCCGGGGAGTCAATCTTGAACCCTGAACCTGAGCAGTTACGAGATGGGTATCGGGTATCTATATGATTACCGGCGGAGTCATAACAGTAAGTGATAAGGGTTCACGCGGCGAGAGGGAGGACATAAGCGGCAGGGATGTCGTTCGCATGCTGATCGATATCGATATCCGGATTGACGATTACGAAATAATTCCCGACGAAAAAGATGTTATAAGAGACAAGATAATAGAGTACACGGACACTAAGAATCTGGATCTGGTTGTAACAACCGGAGGAACCGGCGTAAGCCCACGGGATGTCACGCCTGATGCGACCCTCGAAATAATAGAAAAGGAACTCCCTGGCATGGCGGAAGCCATGAGAAGAGAAAGCATGCACAAAACACCTCATGCAATGATATCAAGGGCTGTAACGGGAATAAGGGGGCAATCTCTGATCATCAATTTACCCGGAAGCCCGAAGGCAGCCAGAGAAAACCTGGCGGTACTCCTTCCCGCCCTGAAACACACGATAGAAAAATTAAAGGGGGACACGTCGGACTGCGGCGGTTAGGACACCCTCTGGCCTGCTACGAATTCCACCCGCTCGCTGTCTCTTCAGTTTTTGTCTCCTGAATAGCGGGGGACTTCTCATTCGGTGTTGTTTTTCCCAGCACCTTAATCTTCTTTTTCAGCTTTGCAACTTCCCTGGAAAGCCTGAACCTCTCTACTATTCCCATAAACCCGGCGAATATTATGCCTATGCCAAAGGATATAAAAATCAACATATAGGCGGCCACACTGACATCTATAAAGCCGTAATATTTGAGTTGAACAGGGCCGGTATTTACCAGTGAAAAGGTAATGACAAACAACATAATCAATGTGATAACGATTGTATAAAGAAGCTTCATTCTACATCTCCTCTCTTCCCGGGAAATAAGATAATAAAGTATTCCGGGTCTTTGCAATATCCTCCGGAATAACCCTGACCTCTCCCAGTACCGTAGCGAAATTAGTGTCACCCAGCCACCTGGGAACAACATGTATGTGCAGATGATCATCGACGCCGGCACCTGCTGCTTTCCCGAGATTCATTCCTATGTTGAAACCTTCGGGATCAATCGCTTTTTTCAAAGCTCTCACGCACATGTCGGTGAGTTCCATCATCTCCATCTTCTCTTCGGCGTTCGTTTCTTCTATATCACATATATGCCTGAAGGGGATCACCAAAAGATGACCGGAGGTATATGGATACTTGTTCATCATGATATAACAGGACTTTCCCTTGTACAAGACAAGGTCTTCCTCCCTGACAGACCCCTCACAAAAAATGCACCCGTCCGGCTTCTTGCCTTTAATATATTCCATCCTTCCTGGCGCCATTATGCTATCCATTAATCGATATCCTGCCCTGATCTTCCAAGTATATAATTCTTCCGGTTATCTCCTCTTCAACAGCCAGGATCCCCACGGAATTATGTTTCGCAAATCTTCGATCTGTAGGTGAGCCGGGATTGAACAGCAATATTCCATCCCTTACCTCATTCATGGCCCGGTGTGTATGACCATACACTATGCACTCAACATTCTCAAATTCCCGAATTACCTTCTCTTCCAGACCAAATGGGGATCCCCATCCATGTATCAATCCTATCCTTCGCCCTTCAATCTCCAGTATCCGTTTTTCGGGAAACACCTCCTTCACAGAATCATGGTCCATGTTCCCGCTGACGGCATACACCTTTTTGCCTTTGAAGATATCCAAAACATCCAGATCGACTATATCTCCCGCATGCAGGATCAAGTCAACATCATGAAAATAATCCTCTACGATCTTTTCAAGTCTGTCGTCGGAAACATTAAGATGAGTGTCGGAAATAACGCCTATCTTCATAATCAACAGTGGATTTTCTATTATATCTATAAAAAAAAAACAAGTGTTATTTTACAGCTTTTGGTTTGACATTTTACCGGCGTATAGTTAGTATTCTCTTGAAATCTACCATTGAAAGTTTGACAATGATCGAAAAAGCGCTGAAGGATATAGCCGAAAGAATACTCTCTCTTGACGAAGCCTCGCTCAGTGGTTTGTGGGAAAAATACAAGACCCGACTGGAAAACTTCGATACAACAAAGGAGTGGGAAAAGGCGGCTATTATTTTCTTCATTATAAACTCGGTGAGGGTGAAAAACGACATCTTCAATAAACAGATCCTCAACCATCAGAATAAGGCATCTCAGAACAAAAAAGCATCCTCGGATACACTACCACCATATCTCAAGCGAATAAAATAATGGGAAAAAAGACGGCGATTCAAAGGATAGAAAAACTTCGGGATCTGATCAACTATCATAACGAGCGTTATTATCAGTTAGATGATCCAAAGATATCCGACTCCGAATACGATAGCCTGATGCGGGAATTGATCGCTCTTGAAAATTCCGATACATTAGGAAAACAGATCGATATCAGTTTGTCTCCCACTCAGCGTGTGGGGGCCGCCCCTCTTGAGAAGTTTGAAAGCATTCCTCATTTGTCTCCCATGTTAAGCCTTGCCAACGCCTTCTCCGAAGAAGACATCCTATCATTCGACGAACGAGTCAAGCGCCTCCTTGACACACAGGAACCTGTGTCTTTTGTGGTTGAACCAAAGCTTGATGGTATAGGAGTTAACCTGCTGTATGAAAAAGGTATTCTGAAATACGGTTCAACAAGGGGAGATGGGGCAATCGGAGAGGATATCACGCAGAATCTCAAGACCATACATTCCATACCCCGGAGGATGAAATCCGACAGCGGTCAGGTGATTCCCGATAAAATCGAGATACGGGGAGAAGTCTACATAGGGACAGACGCCTTCAAAAAACTTAACGGGGAGAGAATAACAGACGGCCATAATCCATTCGCGAACCCGAGAAATGCCGCGGCAGGTTCGCTCCGGCAGCTCGATTCAAGGATTACCGCGAAGAGGCCCCTCGCAATATTCTGCTATGCCATGGGATTCGCCGATGGAATATCCTTTCGTACACACTGGAATTTCCTGCAAGGCCTCACGGGCTGGGGCTTCCCCGTAAATCCCTACATAAAGAAAGCAAAGAACATACATGATTGCATAGTTTATTATCGAGATATGATCGCCAGACGTGAGACCCTTCCCTACGAGATAGACGGCACGGTCATCAAAGTCGACTCGATAGATACACAGAATCGTCTCGGTTCCGTTTCAAGAAGCCCCCGGTGGGCCATTGCCTGCAAGTTCCCGGCGACGCAGGCCACAACAATTATCGAAGACATTGCCATTCAGGTCGGCAGGACAGGTGTTCTGACTCCCGTCGCATTGATGAAACCCGTTCGCGTCGGGGGTGTGATGGTCAGTCGAGCGACCCTGCACAATCAGGATGAAATAAATAAGAAGAAGATCCACATCGGAGATACTGTAATAGTGCAGAGGGCGGGCGATGTGATACCGGAAATAGTAAAAACCATAGAACCTTCCGAAAAAGACAGTGAGGGGCCTTTCAAGATACCCGGCACATGCCCTGAATGCGGGTCCAGGGTTGTCCGCCTCAAAGGCGAGGCCGCGCACAGGTGCATCAACCTTGATTGCCCGGCACAGATCAGGGAAAATATCACGCATTTTGTCTCCAGAGGCGGCATGGACATAGAGGGCCTGGGAGAAAAACTGATATCGCAGATGCTTGACAGCGGAATCATCAGTGACCCCGCCGACCTCTACTATCTCACCGAAGATGACCTGACGGATCTTGAGAGGATGGGTGATGTATCCGCTCGCAATCTATTGTCCTCACTGGAGAAATCCAAGACTCCTTCCCTGGAAAAATTTATATTTGCCCTGGGCATCAGGCATACAGGCGAGCATGTCTCGAAGGTACTGGCGCGAAGGTTTGGGACACTGGATAATATAGTGAATGCGAACGGGGAAGAGCTCTTATCCATAAAAGAGATCGGGCCTGAGATTGCCGGCAGTATCACGACATTCTTCCGGGAACCGTCCAATCTCCGAACCATGGAAAGACTTAAAAAGGCAGGGGTCAGACCGGTAGAAAGCCATGCAACGTCGGGAGGTCTTTCCGGAAAGACCTTTGTTCTTACGGGAACTCTCCAAAAATTCTCGAGGCACAGGGCAAAGGAAATCATAGAATATCTGGGAGGAAATGTCTCATCGTCTGTAACAAAGAACACTGATTACGTGGTCGGCGGCGCATCCCCCGGTTCCAAGCTGGACAAGGCCAGGCTCCTGGGCATACCTGTTCTTGCCGAAGAGGAATTTCTGGAAATTACAGGGCAGGGAGTACGGGGTACGGGGTGATGAAAAATTGCCAGGATTCGAATCCCGATTCGTCGGGACAGGACTCCCGAGAAGCATCCATACGAAGGGTTCACGTCTTCATTACAGGAAGAGTCCAAGGGGTATTCTTCAGGGCGGAAACAAAGAAACAGGCGTCAGGGTTAAGTCTCAAAGGTTGGGTGAAAAATTTATATGATAACAAGGTTGAAGCCGTATTTGAAGGCAGAGAAAATAATATCAAGAAGATGCTGGACTGGTGCAGAAAAGGGCCAGTTCTCGCCCACGTAAGAGAGGTGGAGATTGTGGAAGAATCCCGGCCAGTCGTAACCGGATTCGAGGATTTCGAGATTAGGTATTAAAGAAAGGGCGACGGGCCGGTGTAAAATTTATTGACACGCGGCATTCGTTCCCCTATAGTCCTACGAGTCGTAAAACATCATCAACCAAAAGGGAGGGCTCTAAAATGAAGAAGGTATTTTTTGTGGTTTTACTGGTGTTATTATGGACAGTTTCAGGCGCAATAGCAGGTGATTTAAGGGCGGGCGATAAGGCTTCGGACTGGTCATTTACAGATGGAGACGGCAAGGCCTTCACAATGCAAGACTGGGCAGGTAAGGTGCTTCTGGTTAATTATACTGATCCGGACGAAGCCGACCTTAATGAGCATTTCACCGATGCAATGAAAAAGGCAAAAACTGACGGGCTTCTTACAGACGCAAGTTATGCTGGGATAGGAATCGCCGACTGCAAGGCAACCTGGAAACCGGATGTGCTTATTAAGGTAATTGGCGGCAAGAAGGCAAAAAAGTACAATACAGTTATTCTTTTTGATTATGACGCATCGTTGAGGAATGCCTGGGGTCTTAAGAAAGACACCGCAAACGCGATACTCCTGGATAAGAATGGAGTATGTCGCGCGATAGTGCGTGGTCGCGTGCCTGACGATAAGGTCGCGGCTATCGTACAGCTGGCGGTTGATCTCCAGAACGAATAAATTATTCTCGGGTATTGCAAATGCAGAAAAGGCGTCTCCTGATTGCAGGGGGCGCTTTTTTGCATAGTGGGTCCCAAATCAAGGACACTGTTCTCCTAAATTAAGGTTCACTTCATTCCGCCTCGGTTTTTTACTCATATGCTGCTCCTCCTTAGCTTTATTGTAGAGCAGATTAACCACTTATGCACCTGTCCAGTTTTCCCATCTCCCGCTCTCTGGCCCTCAAACGGAAGTCGATTCCCTTCAACGAGCCCACCAGCGCCCTGGATCCCAAGCTGATCGGATAGGTTCTGGAAGCTATGGAAAAGCTGGCCTTTGAAGGCATGACCATGGTTGTGGTCACCAACGAAATGGGTTTTGCCAGGGATGTGGCGGGCAGGGTGCTTTTCATTAACGAAGGGGTGATCATGGAGGAAAATACGCCCCAGGCAATGTTTGACAACCCGAAGAATGAACGGATCGGAAATTTTCTAGCTCTGGGCTGATCCTTCGGTAAGAAATTGTAAATCCGGAATGAAAACAGCCTTTTCCTTTCTATTTTCTTCACCAAAAATTTGTTGCGTCTTTATGTGAGATTTCCGTTAATATGTCTTTGAGCATATCCGTCATGGCCTGCCTCGAAGTCTTGTATTTGCGTTCATTGCCGGAGTTGATATGGCGGAAGAATTCTGTGCACGTGGCGCGTTGCGCAGCGGTTAAAGATGAGACATAGCTTATATTTTTTCTCTCTGGCTTGTCTTCATCCCTGCGCCCCCTCCTGCCGTGCGCCCAGTTGATTGCCAGAGAATAAACGATCAGTGATCTGTCGAGGAGAATAAAGGGGAACTGGATGTTCGTAACCGGGCCGACCCTGAGTTGTGATCCGCCGATTGGGACTGCCCCCTGATAATTTCCCAGCTTCGGCCCCTTTACCACAGCCTTTGAGACCCGTTTGCCACCTATCAGCGCAGAGCCTGCACCCAATAGCGCACCAGAGATGGTAAACACTCCAAAGGTGATCCCCCCTGTTGCCGCATCCAGGCCGATCCCGAGGCCGCCCCCTGCGGCAGCACCTGCGGTCGCAAGCTGCCACGGGCTCAGCCCCAGAACCTGCCAGGTCTTTTGCTCAAAGAGATCTTCGCCGGCGACAGACTGCTCGGGCAGCGCATAATCGAAGATGTTATGTTTGAAAAGCTTCTTGAGTTTACTATGAGCCTGTTTTTCGATGCGGGCGATTTCCTTTCGATAATCAGTGATAAGCCTGTGACGAAGAGATTCTATCTGCGCCTCGTCCGAGAAATTCCGTGATGCCTGATAGCGCAGCACGTCTTGAATCATATCGCAGATGAAAAAGGACAATGTTGCTATGCGACGGTACCAGTCATCCTTGAATGCCTGAATAACGGTACCCAGTGTCTTTTCCCACTGCTGGTCTATCGCTTTCAGGCTTTCCAGCAAGGCGACCCGTTGCGCATACGTGGCCATGTGAGCATTGAACACCCTGATGGAATTGAAGTGCTTTCTCAGCTCATTTCTCCAGGTATCGAGATAGGTGCTGGTCTCATCCTTGTTATTGATGATGGCCATTCGTGGAATCCCGGTCAGACGCAAAATCTCCATCTCGGCAATATCAACACTGCGCAGCGGCCTGGATGCATCGATCACATAAATAATGCCGGCCCCGGAAATAAGGGGGCTAAAAAGTTCGCTTTCCCCGGAAAACCGCTGATCGTTCTTATGCTCCTCGACAAACCGCTCGAGCATATCAGGGCCTTCATGTCCCCGCAGCCAGGCAAGGGTCGCCAGTGGCGACTGGAACCCCGGGGTATCGATAAACCGAATGATTTCCAGGCCGTCAATTATGACTGGGAATCTCCTGCAGACAACGGTTTCCCCAGATATGGGCGTAACCCGCACGCTGTCATCCTCCGCCAGGGTGGATACCACGGATGATTTGCCCTCATTGGGATGCCCTACGACGGCAAAGGAAAGGATTTCTTCAGTACTCACCCGGATTCCCCCACAGACTCGAGCCGCAGATAAGGATCGCCCATCGTTCGCAATGAACGGTACCACACCTCTTTGTCCGGCTCATCCACCCTTGTAAAGATGTTTTTGACCTCCGGCTTGCCGATGAGAAGCACTGCGATACGCTGTTTTTGTCCAAGCTTACGCCTTAAGGTCTTGATAAAATCTTTTATCTCGATAATCGGCGGCTGCCATGCCTCCTGTATCAGCACCACTGCACTGCACTCATTCTTCAAGGCATCCGATATACTATCCATCACGCCCTGATCCGTGCCTGCTTCGCCACATATCTCCAAAACATCCGATACATGCCAATCCATATACTGTGCTATCACTTCGGTAAGTCGTGATTTGTCATACAGAGTCATGAGATCTGTCGGCATGAGAACAATCGAGGCAATATCACGGACTCGTACCGCATCATCGACTATATCTGCTCCTGTATTCCCGTTCAGGACATGTTGATGATCGTTCTCGGCCGCGCCCGCGGTTGTCAGGCGTGGCTGCACCATGCGCATAATGAGCTGGTCAAATTCAGCGGCAGCAAAGTCAAGCCCTGCAAGAGCGTGTCTTTTGCTTAACAGCGCTGCCGCGGTAAGGATGAGGCGGGGTAACAACCCGTAGGCGCACACCGCTAACAGGAGAAACGGCCACCAGGAAACAAGGTCTGGTGTCAAGAGATGGTAGATGCCCTCTTTGAGCACCATGCGGCTGCCTTCGATCTGGTCCAGGCTCGGGTAAGCAATGCCCGGGGGAACAATCCACGCCCAAGGCGCAGCGAAAATTCGAACAAAGTTATGAACTGCCTGAGAACTCACCTGGAGGGTCGATTGCCAGCCAAAGGCAAGGTCGGCAGTGAAGACACGGACAAGGGTGGCGCCAATGACACCGAGGTTGAAAAACACGCCGAAGGCCTGTATCACCCCAAAGAGCGACCAGAACAACACCGGCGAGTACAAGGTTTTTTTGGCCGTGGCAAGGCCGAAAACAGCCTCCATCTTCTGTTCCTGCCGGGCTGATAACCGCTCCCGTACCCTGCGCGAAAGCTTTCGCATCACCCCCATCAAAAAACTGCCCAATAACGGGTAAATAACTGAGTATTTTTTCAGCCGGCCTGTAGATGACCTGATGAAAAAGAAGCGAAGGGTCAAAAGAATAAGCAGTACCTGAAGCATAACCAGTACGCCGAAATAGACAGAGACATTTATCGGCTCAATACCGGCATAGATCAGCATGGATACAGCAAGGGAGGCCCCGCAGATAATTCCGATGACCGAGATGATGAAGCCGATAATTCTGCGCGCCTCATTAAATGTTTCTCCGGGCAATACCCGTTGAACACTGCTATCCTTTTGATAGATGTTCCGCCTCTGATCAAGCCAGCGCCCGATGGCTTCCCGCCTGGATGACTTTGAATCGATTGATCCACCCTTGATGTGAGGCTGGACAGCGTGCAGGTAAATCTCGCGGTCCCTTTCTTCCAGCAGTCCCTCAGTGAAATCTTCATCATGGGCAAAGAAGAATTCAAGGTCTATAAGATCGGAAAGCCTTAATTGCTTCATAATTAGCGCCTGGACGAAAACAAATAAAGTTTAATAAAATCGTACTGGGTCAGGTCGAGCCACAACATCGGCAGGAACGGGATTCAGATGGATGTATCGGGAGAGAGCCTATCCACCTCAGGAAGAATGAAGTGCCGGCATACTATCGAAAATGAAACAATATGTCAAATGTTAACGGCCTTTTGCCAAAGCAAATCTTTCATCTTGACAAACAGGATTACTTGTTATTATGTCCCTTAGAAAAAACGCTCAGGTGGAGATCATGAAGATCAAATTTTTCACAGTCGGAGGCACAATAGACAAAGTGTATTTCGATAGAAAAAACGACTACCAGATAGGAGATTCCCCTCTCCACGAGATATTGAAGGAAGCAGATGTCGGTTTCGAATACGACTGCGAATCCATCCTCAGGAAAGACAGTCTGGACATAACCGATGAGGAACGTCAAACAATCCTGAGCCGGGTAACGGAAGACAAGCACCAGCACATTGTAATAACGCACGGAACCGATACCATGGTGCAAACCGCGGAAATACTACGATCAGTGCCGGACAAGGTGATAGTTCTTACCGGATCGATGGAACCGGCAAGATTCAGATCGAGCGACGCGGAATTCAATATCGGATGCGCCATAGCCGCGGTCCAATTGTTGCCACCGGGTGTATATGTCGTTATGAACGGACGGATTTTTGATTCCGACAGGGTCATAAAAAACGTTGAACTAGGCCGGTTTGAAGAGATTTGATCAATATCTAATCCCCTTACCTCAAAAACCTGAGACATCCGCCTGCTATCTCAATCCTCATAAGATCTTTGGCGCAAACAAGCCTTCCGCTATATGTCTTCCGACATTGCGCCTCGATATCAACCCCTTCGCAATCAGGGTAAAAGTGCGTAAGGACAAGGTTCTTCACGCGGGCCTCAGAGGCGATCCTGCCCGCGAGCGAGGGTGTCATATGACCGTCAACTTTCAACTCATCAGGAAATGCGGACTCACATATAAGCAAATCAGCATCCATGGCGAGCTTTACCGCGTTTTCACAGTAAGCGGTATCTCCCGTATAAACAATGGACATGTTGTCAGGCATCGTTACGCGGTAGCCGATGCTGCTTTCTATATGCGCCATGGGAAGGGTGTTTACAGCCGCAAAATCGAGTTGAATTGAATCCGGCTCTGAATTGCTCATCTCAACAATACTCACGATTCCCTCTTCCAGCTCCATCCACTGTCCATACACATCCCTCAACCCTTCATAAAAATCCATAAATCCAGCGGCAGCTGTAATTCTGACACTGTCGCGTCTCCGACACCCTTCCGGATACTTGCTCGCGAAGAGAAAGTTGACCAGCTCTCCGGTATGATCAGGATGAAGGTGACTGAAAAAGATATGGGATACCTCGCCTATCGTTACGCCTGATTCGAGGAGACGTCTCATCGTACCGGTGCCCATGTCAAATACGAGTCTCGCGCCGCCCATCTCCATAAGTACAGAACAGGAACTGCGAGAGAGAGATGGGACACATGCTCCCGATCCAAGTATGGTAATATTTACTGTTTCCATATCAGCCGCCCGATTTACACCCGTCCGTAATCATCCTCAACCCGTTCGATATCGTCTTCACCAAAATAATCGCCGGTCTGGACCTCTATAAACATTACAGGATCTGTCCCGGAATTCGCCATACGATGCAACACGCCCCTGGGAATATCCACCGATTGCCCTCTTTTTACATGCAGATCTTCACTGCTGATGGTGACAATCCCCTCGCCGCCCAGCAGATACCAGTGTTCATCACGACGGCGGTGCCTCTGAAGGCTTAACCGTTTGCCGGGATAAACAACAATCCTCTTTACCTTGTGATCCGCCTCATCAGAAAGTATCTGATAATATCCCCATGGCCGATGTTCTTCCATTAAAACGCTCCTAACCATTCCTGTACCTTTTCATGACTGCATTAAACCCATCCATCGAGTTTATAATCGTAGAATCGTCAACGCAGTAGGAAATACGAATATGTCCGGGGCCCCCGAATCCACTCCCCGGGACAACAAGGATATTTTTCTCCTGCAGCGCGCGGACAAATTCCACATCATCGTCTATTGGCGTTCTGGGAAAGAGATAGAAGGCGCCATCAGGCTTTCCAAACTCGAACCCCGCCTTCCACAGACAGTCACACAGCAGGTCTCGTTTCCTGCTGTAGTGCTCCACATCGACATATACTCCCTGCATCCGCTCCACGATTCTCTGCATAAACGCCGGGGCGTTCACAAAACCGAGTATCCTGTTGCACAGGGCAATTCCCCCGACAAGCCTGTCAACATCCGATACCCCGGGATTAAGAGCTATATAGCCGATCCTTTCACCCGGAATGGACAGGCTCTTTGAATATGACGTGACTATTATGCTGTTTTTGCAGACACCAAGAATGCCAGGGATTTTTATTCCATCGTAAACTATCGCGCTGTAAGGTTCATCGGAAACAAGATATATCTCTTTGCCATATTCTCTTTCCTTCCTCTCAATAAGCAGAGAAAGGCCCTTTATGGATTCCTCGTTATAAATCTTTCCGGTGGGATTATTCGGGGAATTGATTAAAATAACCTTTGTTCTCTCTATTACCGCCCTCTCAATGGCATCCAGATTCAGGGAAAAGTCTTCATTTGTCTCCACAAATACAGGAACTCCGCCATGGTTATCCACATAAAAGGTGTATTCAGCAAAAAACGGCTTCAGTATGATGACTTCTTCCCCCGGATCAAGAAGCGTTTTAAACACAACATTCAGCGCTCCTCCCGCTCCGCAGGTCATAATAACATGATCCGGAGACAGGGCCACCGAATGGACACCGGAAAGATGCGCCGCGATTTCAGCCCTCGTCCGCGCGAAACCGGCATTCGGCATGTACTTGTGGACGCCCGGGGTACTCTCCCCGGCGATCTCTACCAGCAGTTCTCTGAACCTGTCGGGTGGAACAACATTGGGATTTCCGAGACTGAAATCGAACACATTTTCCGCGCCATATTTTTCCTTCAGCTTTATCCCATCCTCAAACATCCTCCTTATCCAGGAAGACTTTGACATAAAACTTTCAAT
>CAZSYH010000026.1:0-25272 GCA_964610735.1 uncultured Syntrophaceae bacterium
CTCACAATGCCGTATCGTTCCGGGTCGTTGACCCAATAGCCGAATACTGTCGCACCCTCTTTCCCGGAAGCAGCATGGTGGAGCTTGTCGGTCAGACCATGCCCGTAGAAGATATTGTCTCCCAGTATCAGGCAAACATTGTCAGTCCCCACGAAATCACGCCCGATGATAAATGCCTGGGCCAGGCCGTCGGGACTCGGCTGCTCCGCAAAATCAAGTGACAGGCCCCATTGCGAGCCGTCGCCCAGAAGTGTTTTGAATTGTGGCAAATCGGTGGGTGTCGAGATGATAAGAATTTCTCTGATACCGGCCAGCATGAGGACTGAAAGCGGATAGTAGATCATCGGCTTGTCGTACACCGGCAATAGTTGTTTGCTTACAACGCGCGTTATTGGATAGAGACGGGTGCCGGAACCTCCGGCCAATATAATTCCCTTCATATTTCTGCTCCGCAAATAGTTAAATTGTTTATTAGTTGATTGGCTTATCGGTTAAGTGGTTGAATTGTTAAGTGGTTAAGGTCAGTCCCGGGGTCAACCTACACTCTTGACAAAATATAAATTCGGTTTACGGTTTGCGGTTACCGGTTGAGCGAGTGTCGGTGCCTGACCTCTTTTAGCTCCGCCGGTTTGTTATGGTTCGCCAGCCTTAGTAAAATCCATTATTTCTTTGAATAAAGAAGTATCTGCGTACAACCGCCAATCGTTATGCCCTGCGCCTTTGATGATCCACATGCGCTTTTTGCCTTCGGGAAGAGCGTCGTACAAATTGATGGCATGCCTGATCGGAAGAATTTCATCATGTTCCGCCCCGATGACGGCGATGTTCTTCTGGAACGATTGAAGATTCGCCATGTTGTCATAGGTGTCAGTTAAAACCAGTTGCACGGGGAGAAAAGGAAATAGCGACTTGGCGACGGATGCCAGCGTGTCCCAGGGCGTAATGAGTATGATACCGGCGATGGGAACGGATATCCGTTTCACGACAGCGGCGGCGATGCCACAGCCAAGCGATTCGCCAAGCACGTAGAGGGGGGGTCCGTATTGCTCGGACGCGTGGCGCACCGTCTCCAACCCATCGGCGACAAACGGTTTTTCCCCCACAGTTCCCGGACGTCCTCCGTATTTCGGGTATTCCGCCAGGATGACGCGGAAGCCCAGCTCCATGAACGGCGTTACATAGAATGTCCGGTCGAGTGCCGTGCCGCCATTGCCGTGGAACAAAACGATGGTGCCATTGGGGGCGGGGGCTTTACCGGCGGCAACCAGCCCCTGATAATCCCCAGCCGTTTCCTGCCAGAGTTTCACGCCCTCACGCTCAAGAATACGAACGGAAGGCCGCTCCGCGCTTGGAAAATACAGAAATCTGTTTTGCATATTACACCCCCCCATACAAACGGCCATGCAAACGGCCATGATAAAAAATCCCGGGGTTAAACCTACACTCTTCACAAAATATAAGGGCGGTTTACAGTTCACGGTTTACGGTTGAAAAGTGCGGTTTACAGTTCACGGTTTACGGTTTACGGTTGAAAAGTGCGGTTTACAGTTCACGGTTTACGGTTACCGGTTGAGAAGATTAAGGGTTGCGCCCTTTCTAAAACTGGCCTCACGCAAAGGCGCTAAGGCGCTAAAAAAAGATTATCACGAAAACACGAAAAAATATAAATTTAAAAAGACTAAAAGCAAAAGATGAAAGACTAAAAGATTGTCACGAAAACACGAAAAATGCTATCTGGATACACGATCCTGATTTGATGGAGGAAAATAGGGGGACAGAGGCCCCACTCTACGTTAGAAATGACAAAGACTTATTTCCCAGATATAAAGTTCAGAAAGTCTTCTCTTGTCAGGCCTGTTTGTTCCAGTATCCCACGTAGTGTGCCTCTTGGTATGGCTTTTCTGTCCGGGATTATAACTAATCTGATATCCATGTGGCTTCTTTTTACCATAGCAATATGGCTGCCTTTACCTCTTCTGGGCGCGTCAGTGAAACCCGCCTTTCGAAGCGCTTTAATGACTTGTTTTGAGGATAGTATGGGAAGTTTTGTCATTAGATTACCGCTTCAAGGTAAGCTGTATATTTCTCTTTATCAGTCATGCTTTCTGTAACTTCTTCAATAAGACCGAGTTCTTTAGCATTTTCCAAATACAGGTCAACAGCTTCCTTCAAATTATTTAAAGCTTCTTCAAAAGAATCGCCGCAACTGGTTACGCCAAGTTCAGGACATTTTGAGACGTAGCCCTCTGTTTCTTTCCATACAGTTGCTGCATATTTTAAGATTTTCATGGTTCTATTCCTTTTTTAGTTCTTTAGTGGGGTCAGGCTTTCCTTATTGTCGTTATTGCGGTTTACTGTTCACGGTTCACGGTTACAGGTTGAGAAGGTTAAGGGCTGCGCAAAGGTTTTTTATCATGGATGTCCCCCTTTTTTGCCTTTTTTTGTCCTGCTTCGAGTTCACCTGTAAACCTGCCGACGATGACCAATTGTCAGAACCAGGACAATCACGTTTTCGTCCCGGATGTCGCACAGCACCCTGTAGTCTCCAACACGGTATCGCCAGAAGCCGGCGTGACCACTCTTCAACGGTTCTCCAAAATGCCGGGGGTTTTTGCATCCCTCTATCCGGTCGTTGAGCCAGTTGAGTATACGCTCTTGAACCGGCCGATCCAGTTTTCGCAATTGCCGTTCGGCAATGTCGCTGATTTCAACTGTCCAGGCCAAGTTCTTCTCTCAATTGTTTCAGGGGCTTGTGGCCAAGCGTTTGTGATTGGGCCTGTTTAGCCAGGTCCAAATCCTCATTGTCCTCCAGGTATTGCAGGATCGCTTCCCGTACCAGCGCACTGCGGTTACTGCCGCGGTTTCTGGCAAGCAGATCCAGATCTCGCTCTATTTCTTTGTCCAATCGGATCGCAAGCATGGCGGGCCTCCCTTGTTTGTTATACAATGTATAACGCCGCTGGTAGAATGTCAATATGAAAATTAAAGGCCTGGGTGAAAAAGGAGACGGGAAACGTCGTTATGCAAAGGTCTGTTCTAAGCATACAATAACAATCTCCCCAGCTGGCTTGCCGCATAAACAGGCGCGTACAATCGGGCAAAGTATCCAAGTACGGCACTTTCTACAAGGACTTTTTGCACGCATATGGTATTTTTGGGGAATAGGGGGACAGCTCCGCCCTCTGGATTACATCATTAGTCCAGCGGTCAAACCTGCATTTTTCACAGTTTGTTCGTCTGTCTACAGGGTCCAGGGCTCCCACATATCGGCGGGAATCCCGATTTCCATGACCTCTCTTTTTAACTGTCCAATCTCTTCTTCCAGTTGTTCGTATTCTTCCATCTTCCTTTTCAGGAAATGGTAGGTAATTCTTGCTTTTTCCTCAAAACCATGTGGAGTCAAAAGATATATATAAGCGTATTTGTTGTTGGCGTTTTTGAAATTGTTTGCCTTGATGAGACCTTTATCTATCAGGGCCTTGATCAGGAAGTTGATCTTGCCCAGGCTGATACCGAGCCTTGCCGAAAGCTCACGCTGAGTCATTTCGGGAGTTTTTTTGATTTCCCGGAGTAGTTTGATGACTTCTTCGCTTTCAAGGTTGGCTGTTTGGGGGTCAGGCATGCGTTGCTTCTTTCTGTTCATTTCGTGAACGCTGGGGTGACATTAATAAAATGTCATTGGGAAGTCAAGTAGAAATTGCTGTCTGGTCTGTCAAAAACCATCCGCCCGGATTTCCTGTGAAATAGGGGGAGTATACTTAATCCTGCGAAAAAGAACTGTTCGGATCACAAGATAAAAGCGAATTAAGTATACAATAACGACAATAAGGAAAGCCTGACCCCGTCAGCTAATCTCTTTTGGTGCATTCCTTATGTATTCGATGAAGAAGGCGAGGAAGATGAGCATGAACAGTGCTACAACTCCGGCAAGGAGGACGATCTGTTTCTTTTTGGGCTTGACCGGGTGCAGCGAGACCTCCGGCTCCTGGATGATTTGTATATTGCTGATCAGTTCCTTTTCCAGATCCAGTGCGTTTATCTGGGCATTAATATAAGCAATTTTAGCTTGCAGCCCTTCCGTCTTGTTTAGATTAAGCCTCTCTATCCCCGTTTTGATATCATCTATTTTTTTACTCGACCCATCAAGTTCGGCCTCTATTTTTTTCTCCCTGGTCCCCAGGTCATAGACCTGGTTGCTCAACTGGTTGAAGTAGGCCACGTTCTGCTGGATCGTAGTGGAATAGAGGAGGAGGGATATATCCCTGTCCGGGGTTTTGTCTTTCAGGAGGGCGTCTCTCTGTTGCACAATCTTTTCCGTATTTTCTTTAACTCCCTTTAGCTCTTCCAGCAACTCTCCCTTCCTCTGCCTGATATTCTCAAGGGTTGCCTGCTGTAGCCTTATATCATTCCGTGTTTTTTCGATTTCACTCAACTCAAGTTTAATCTGCTTGTCTATATCTTTCCTCTCCGTTTTGATCTTACTGATCTCGTTTTGCTCCATAAATACCTGCTTGTCGTAATCCCCTTTTCTCTGTTCAACGATTTTCCCGTAATCGCTGGAAAGGAGGCCGACCATCTGTCTGACGACCTTCACCCCGAGGTCTGTGTCCCCCTCCTGCCACTGGGAAGTTATCTTTACCGCGTTTGACCCTTTGGAAACAGTGGATTTGAACCCGACCCTGGTCTTCAGTGTATCCAGGTGCAGCGCCTCTTCCACCTTTCTATTGTAGATCCCTTCGCTTATCTTTCCGCTTATATTCGCCACGGAGTCGATATACATAAAGCCTCCGTCAGCCTTAATTCCGGCAATGCCCGGCTCGATCACCGTGGAAATTTCATAGATCCTCGGCATCTGGAGGCTTATGACGGCCGCTATGATGGCGCAGACAAGTGTGCCGGCTACGATGAGCCATTTCCACTTCCACAAAACGCGGAGATAGTCGATAAGGTTGATCTCGTCTTCTTCGTAACGGGGATAATTGCCCGGATACGGATTCTGCCCGGATTCTTTACCTTCCATAATGAAACCTCCTGTGCGTAAATGGGGACAGCGCCCTATTTCAGAACTTATTGAATTTAGTGGATTCCGCCCCGGTTTTCACCGGGGTGACGCGCCGGAATCCGGAATGACGAAAAATGGTATTTTATGACTTTTTACAAACGCATCAACACTAAAGAGTCACAGGGCGAAAGTCAAGAAAAAAGCCGGGCATTAAATGGTGGCATCTTCCAACAGTTTTATATAAAATACCTCATTCCCGATACTCCAAAATATATACCGAAGAAGACAAGCATCACGGCACAGGTACCTATAATTCCACGATATATCCTGTCGCTTATATGCTTCCTCCCCCGCGAAACAAGCAGTGACACGGCGCTGTACCACAGTAGATCAGCCAGTATGTGTCCCGCGAAGAAAACCGCCACGCCGATGAATCCCAATTTCATCGAGATGATGACATAACCCAGGCCGATTGTCGCCCACCATATTATCCAGTATGGGTTTGCCAGACTCGTCAGGATACCCGCTATTATGGGTCCGCCACGGGCGCTTTTCCCGATTGAGAGATCAAGCCTGATCTGTCTTATATCTTTCAGCATATCAAAAGATATACAGAGCAGGACAGAGCCTCCCGCTATCCCGACAATTCCCAGTAACGCGGGGTTATTGATCAAGTCCGCAAATCCCAGGACAAGGAGCACAAGCAGCAATATTTCAAGAACAGCATGACCGAGGACTATCAAGGGGCCGGCGATAAAACCTCTTTTCGTGCTTTCACTGATGGTTAGCGTCAGTACCGGTCCGGGCATTATCGCGCCCGACAGCGCGATGATGAAAGATGATATGAATATGGCTGTCAGCTTCTCCAAGTTTCAGTTTTTCTCCGGATATTTTTGACTTAACGGCCCGGATTATGTAGTATCACTCTCCAGTGGAGGATGCCAGACAAAATGAATGAAAAGCCCGCGAGCATTCGCGTTTTTAGCATTGTATCCGTCCTGTTTTTGTGTGTGTTTCTGTGGGCGAGGCCATGCCCCCTGCGGGCCGCTACGCCGGATCTTTATTCGCCGGAAGACGGTCGGGTGAGACTGCTCGAAGACAGGGAATATTTCCCCGCGTTTATGAAGGCAATTGACGGCGCGAAAAGCGAGATTGTCATGTCGTTCTTCCTGTTCAAGACAAATGGCTACAGCACGAGTTACACGGACAGGGTCCTCGCCGGGCTCGTCCGCGCGGCCGGACGGGGGGTAAGGGTAAAGATTATTCTTGAGGGGAATGACGGCTCAAGGGATTCCCTGGCCGATAAAAGCAACAGGGAGACGGCCACGAGACTGAAAGGAAAGGGTATCGATGTACTTTTTGATGCTCCGCGCGTCACTACTCACGTGAAGGTAGCCGTGATCGACAAAAGATATATATTCCTTGGAAGTCACAATTTGACAAACTCCGCGCTCAAGTATAATCATGAACTGTCTGTTTTTATTGATTCCCCACCACTGGCGGTGGAAACACTGAGGTATATCAACTCACTGTACAAATGAGATTATGATGAAAAGGCAACAAAAGATATTGTGCGCCCTGTGCGTCGTGCTGATGCTGTTTGCCGCCGGATGCGCGAGGGCTCCCGTGGGGGAAATCCCCCGGCCCATTCCCGAGGGGATGCCGGCGGGGGAAAGAGAATCACTGCTGGGCGATAACCTTGCAAAGGCAGGCCAAAACAGGGTGGCATTCGACTGGTACATGAAGGCACTGAAGAGCAGGCCGGATGCAAAGCTTGAAAAATCTGTAAAAGAGAAGATCGAAGGCATTATCGCCGATGGGCTGTCACTCGATCAGCTTAAAGAAGTAAAAAAGGATTACTGGTGGGGATACCCCTCGGGGCATCTTCTCTACGCGCTCGCAGTGGCATCTTACGATATCAGGGATATTGAGAAGGCCACTGAATATCTGGACAGGTTTCTCTCCGGTTACAGGGGACATCCCCTGTTCGAAAAGGGGGAGGCCCTGCGCCGGAGAATTGCCGCCATTAAGCTGGTAAACCGATACGCGGTCGGGTGTGTTCTTCCCCTTACCGGAAAGTATGCCACCTATGGAAACCGGGCGCTTGATGCCGTTATTCTCGCTTCCGGCATATTCGACCCGGACCGGAGAAGTCCCATACAGCTCTTCATAGAAGACTCGAAGGGTGATCCAGACACGGCCAGGGAAGCGGTAAGAAGGCTGGCCAATGAGCATCATGTTGTCGGCATAGCAGGTCCCCTCAGAAACGCGGCGGCCTTTGAAGCAGCCAAAGAGGCTCAGGCGCTGGGCGTCCCCATAATAACCCTGACCCAGAGAAAAGATATTGCTGAGACAGGTGATTATGTTTTTCGATATTTTCTTACCGGCGATATGCAGACAAGAGCGCTTGTCGCGTATTCCATCCACAATCTCGGCATAAATAATTTCGCCATCCTGTACCCTGACGATAACTACGGAACAGAAATGATGACCCTGTTCTGGAATGAGGTGCTGCGGCAGGGGGGGGAGATACGCGGGGTGGAGTCATACAGTGGTAAGCAGACCGACTTCGGTAAGGAAATAAAGGCGTTAACCGGGTTGAACTTTTCTGAAGAGGATGAGGCGTCAGGAGAAAAACCCATTCCGATCGTGGATTTTGACGCGCTCTTTATACCGGACTCCTGTTTCATCGCGAGCATGATAGCCCCCCAGCTGGCCTTCTACGATATAACCGGCGTGCAACTCCTGGGAACAAACATCTGGAATTCTCCGGATATCCTGAAGAAGAACAGCGAGTATCTTGAAGGGGCGATCTTTACCGACTGCTTTTTCCTGGGCAGCGCCCGCCCGGAGGTCAGGGATTTCATAGATCGTTTTTATGTCGCGTGCGGCAGGGAACCGGGCAATATGGAGGCGCTCGCGTACGACGCTACAAGAATAATGGCAGATCTGATAACAGGGAATGACGTAGAGACCAGAGATGATATGAAAGACGGTCTCTCGCGCGTCGAGGATTATCCCGGCATAACAGGAATGACTTCATTTTCCGGAACAGGAGACGCGGAAAGACCCCTCCACATACTCACGCTGATGGATGGTGAGATTGTTCAGATAAGATAGTCCTATTCCACGCCCGTCGGTATAAGACACATAAAGCGAAAAACTCCTTCGCCTTTATTTATCAGACAGTGTTCCTCACCGGGCGGGATGAAGATGGTGGTCCCTTCCCCCACAGGGGTTTCATCTCCGGCGCTGTCCCTGGCCGCGGCCTTCCCCTTCAGCACAAATACCTCGTGTTCCCAGGGATGCTCGTGCAGGGGACTGGATGCGCCCGGTTCCAGATCAAATATCCTCATGATAAAATTGGGGGCGCCTTCCTGTTCTCCTATGACAACTCTTTTTTTGACGCCCTTCATAATTTCAACCGCTTCCACATCTTCATAATGGCGACGAATAAGCACTGTTTGTTTCCCTCCTTCTCTAATTTGCGCCCAAGCTCGGCATGCCATCTATCCCACAGGAATTTATTTCAGATCTTTCTTGCGTCTGGATGGAATATTTTTGAACTTCAGCGCTGATTTTATAATACCAACAATATTCTCTGTCCCCAGAAATTCCGTATTTATAATGAGGTCGTAATTGGCGGGATCTTCTATGTCCACCTTGAAATTTTTTCTCACCGAGTCCTTGCGCTCCGCTCCTTTCAGGAGGACCTGTTGCTTCGCGTCCTCTTCAGTGAGGCCAAACTCCCTCATCATATTGAGTGTTTTCGTCTCCATGGGCGCGATGAATCTCACCCTGAGGGTCTCATCCGGAGGAAGAATCAAGTTGGCACCCCTCCCGATAACAATAGCGCCTCCCTGCTTCCCTATGGCACCTACAACCTTTGTCAGGTGGCGTACATATTCATTTGCCAGGAGGAAACGCGTCCTACTCAGATACAGCACCCAGTTGTCCAGTATGTTGCGTGTCTTTTCATCCAGATATGAAACAACCTTCTCGCTCATCCTGACGCTTTTTGCCACTTCATGTATGATTCTGGCATCTATGATATCGAGCTTCAGTTCCCGCGCGATTTGCTGAACCTGATCAGTTACAATGCTTCCCGGTTCTCTCGAGACGGTTATGACAGGCAGGGGGGCTTCTGCCTTACTTTTTCTCCTCTCTTCCGAGGTTTTCCATTTCCCAACTTGTTCCTCAAGAATACGGTCAATTTCTGTACCCATGGTATTTCCTCCTCAGTGTTTAAATGTAGAACTCGAAAACACGCACCCTCCTGGTATCACTGTGCGGCGAATGTATTACAATACCCGAGATGCTGTCAACACTTTTTCAGTCTTCTGAAGCCGCGCCACAGCGCAAGCAGACGCACGGCGACCATCGCCATTACCAGACGCGGGATCCACAGCCAGAATATACCTATGCCAAAGGGGAGAAACAGCGCGGGATCTTCAATCATGGAGTGATTGATGCCTATAGAGAGATGGAGACTCTCCAGCTCTTCATCAGTAAGATTCCCCCTCTTTGCCTCTTCGACAATTACCGCCCCGCCATAAGCCAATCCGAACATGATGGCAGTTATCCACAGAATACCGACTCTCCGGCTCAGTCCCATAATCTTCAGAACGGGAGAGATAAATCTGACAATATGGTCTATCCATCCGAATTTTTTGAGTATTTCCACCGTTGTCAGCACAAACATAATGATGAAGAATATCTTTACAGCCAAGCCCCACATCACAAGAGACCACTGGCCGAACATTTCCATGAACGTTTGGCTGGAATGCATGACGGTCATCCCGCCGCCGGCATCCTGTCCGGCTGTATTTATGAAGGGCGCTATGATAAGCACTGTAATGACAGCAAAGACAAGACGGAAAAGGGTGGCTTTTAAAATTCCCATGCCCGATTTTCCCTGAATTATGCCTTCCTGAATCAGGTTGTGCGCTATGAGGAGAAAGACGGCTATCAAGGTCATTTGCCCTGCGTTGAGAGGAAGAACCGCCATAGAGGCAATTCCTCCATATATGCCGGTAAGAGCTCCCATAAGCAGCGGCAGCGCGGCAACGCCAGGAAGGCTCAAAAACCCCATAGCCGGCTGGATCACAAAATCAATCTGTTCCATCCATCCGCTCCACGCGAGAAGCGCGGTCAGGACGGATACCGGAAGAATTATCTTCATCATCCAGACAAAACCCTTCCACCCCTTGCTGACTCCCCCGGCAAGACCTTCTTTAAGTTTCTCTCTGTTTGTCTGGTAATTCATAACTGTAGACTCTTTCATCAATAGCGAGAAGTCAAAATGAGTATATTCCCTGTAATCCGTGAAAGCGGGGGATCAGTCGAAGATGATGGTCTTTGAACCATAAACCAGTATCCGGTGTTCCAAATGGAGCCTGACCGCCTTCGCGAGGATGGTCCTCTCCAGGTCTTTTCCCTTGAGTTTTATATTATCCACCGAATCCTTGTGCGTGATCTTTATAACATCCTGCGCGATTATGGGCCCTTCGTCCAGCGCCTCCGTGACATAATGGCTGGTGGCGCCGATGATCTTCACTCCCCTGTCATACGCCTGCTGGTAGGGATTGCCACCCGCGAATGCCGGCAGAAACGAGTGATGTATATTGATTATCCTGCCATGATACCTGCCCGCGAATTCATTGCCTAATATCTGCATGTAGCGGGCCAGGACGATCAGATCTATCCCTTCTCTTTCCAGTTCGGCGATCTCTTTCTTTTCCTGCTCTATCCTGTTTTCCGGCGTAATGGGATAATATCTGTAGGGAAGACCAAAGTGATCGGCCAGCGGTTTCATATCAAGATGATTGCTTATTACGAGGGGTATCTCCGCCTTGAACTCCCCCATCTGGTGTCTCAGCATGAGATCGTGAAAACAGTAGACATGTCTGGAAACAAATATCGCCACCTTCGGCATATAATCGGAGAAATGTATATTCCATCTCATTTCGAACCTCTTAACAAGGGGCGCAATCGCGTCGTTCAACTCGTCGCGGGCGATGGCAAATCCATCCATATCCCACTCCACCCGCATGAACAGCATATTTTCAGGTTGAACCGAATACTGGGCGGCATCCAGTATATTGCCATTGTTTTCTGAGATAAAGCGGGATATCCCCGCCACAATCCCCTTTTGATCGGGGCAGGACAGCAACAGTATGGCCGTTGTCTTTTCCATGATTTATAGCTCCTTCCTGAAAGATTCTGTCCATATATGAGAATGGCCCCTCAAGTCAAGAAAGATGGATCCGCAAAAAGTAAGAAAACACCATTTTCCGTCATTTCGGCGCGTCACCCCGGCCTGCCGCGTTTCGCTTGGCGCAGACAGGTCGGGGCATAGTGGAGCTTTTTACGAAGCCGTCAAGCAATGATGGTCTCGCGGCAAAATTGAGTTTTCCGCATATGTCTGGAAAAGTTTTGACATTTGGGTATGTATAAAATATGGTAACTACTTGCGGTTTACAGTTACAGGTTCACGGTTGAAAAAACAGAGAATTGAAATCAATATCCAGAATGCCTCAATCGCTGGGACTCGCAGTGACAATATGGGTAGTGTGCAAACAGCTTTCTACCCTGTCGGAAGGTGTTTGTAACGGAATGGGGAATCGTTATGGAAATACAGGACGTCTTTAAACATTATGTAGATGATATGAGGGTGGTAGAAGACCTTATCAGGGAGCATCAGCGTTCTTATGTACATCTTATTCCCGAGATTGCCGACCATATAACAGGGAGCGGAGGTAAGAGACTGAGGCCTCTTTTGCTTCTAATATCGTCGGATCTGTGTGGTTACGGGGGGGACAGACGTTTCTCTCTGGCGTCGGTAATGGAGTTCATACATACAGCGTCTCTCCTCCATGATGATGTGATAGATCATGCCGTGATCAGGAGAGGCAAACCTTCCGCGAACAGTATCTGGGGAAATTCCGCGAGCGTTCTTGTGGGAGATTATCTGTACTCAAGCTCCTTCGGCATACTGGCCGAAGATGGAGATCAAACCGTTCAGAAACTCCTTGCGGCCACCACCTCCTCCATGGCTGAAGGAGAGATAATCCAACTGGCTAAATGCGGCGATATCGGTGCCACCGAAAAGGAATATTTCTCCGTTATTGAAAAAAAGACGGCGACCCTTATCTCCGCGGCATGCGCCATAGGAGCTATTCTTGCGAAGGCTCCGGAATCGGAAATTGAGGCTCTGGCCAGGTTCGGGATGAGGCTGGGGACGGCCTTTCAGTTAACCGACGACACACTTGATTACGTGGCAAGAGAAGATGATTTCGGCAAGACCAGAGGTATGGATATTCAAGAGGGTAAGATAACCCTTCCTCTTATCAGGACGTTTAAGGAGTGTAATCCGGATGAGAGGAAGATTATAGAAAAAGCCGTGGAGAACGCGAGAGAAAATTCTATTGAAAAAGTTACATCTCTCATCGATAAATATGGGGGCATAAAATATTCCCTTGAAAAGGCCGAAAGGCTTATAGAAGAAGGGAAGACGTTTCTTGAGATATTTAAAGATTCGACGCCCAGAAAAGCATTTCTTACCATTGCGGATTATGTTGTTGAAAGAAAATTATAATGGGGACGGGAGGCAGTGTCTGTGCCGATTTATGCGTTTGAAGATAAGATTCCTGACGTCTCACAGGACGCCTTTGTTCATCCCGAGGCCGTTCTGATAGGCGATGTCGTCATAGAAAAACAATGTTTTATAGGGCCTGGAGCGGTGATAAGGGCGGACACGGGGTCGGTGATTATACGGGAAGGTACAAACGTTCAGGATAATGTGGTAATCCACGTGGATACCGGTTCGGAGGCCATCATTGAAAAAAATGTAGTAGTGGGACATAGCGCGATTCTCCATGATGTCCATATAGAACCGGGATGCGTCATAGGTATGGGCGCCATTCTCCTGCAGGGGGTTGTATGTGGAGAGGGAGCTTTTGTAGGGGCTGGATCACTGGTCCCCAGCCACATGCATATCCCCCCCGGCAAGCTTGTCACCGGCAATCCCGCGAAGATTATCGGGGATGTAACCCCAGACCAGGTCTCATATACCAGAGAAGGTGTGCGGTTCTATATGGAGCTTGCTGACAGGTATAAAGATGCGATGCGGAGGATATAAGAATCAAGAATGATTCGGAATTTATTTTGTGAAGAGGCCTCTTACTACCGGCTGATAGCGTCGATTTTTGGTGATGTCGGGGTTGTGTGGGTGTACGAGGAAGGTGTCCCTCTGCTTGTCCGCGTAGTGCTTCCTCAAGACGGCATGTCAACCACCGGCATGATCAGGAATGATTTTCCGGATGCCGGAGAGGGTCTGCATAAAGACCTGGAAGAAACATGTGGCTCTATAAGTGCTTTTCTTGGCGGCGCTTGCGTCAATTTTTCAATGAAATTTGTCGGGATAGACCGGTGCCGTGATTTTCAGAGGAGGGTATTGCTCGAAACAGCGCGAATACCCGGGGGCAGTGTGATCTCTTATGGAAACCTGGCGAAGATGATCTCCGCACCGGGGGCCGCGAGGGCGGTTGGCTCGGCGCTTGCGGGAAATCCTTTCCCCATTATCGTTCCATGTCACAGGGTGGTGAGGTCCGATGGATATGTCGGACAATTCAGGGGCGGAACTGAAGTCAAAAAAGCCCTTCTGCGTATGGAAGGCGTTGAAATGGATAACAGGGGGAAAATAAATACAGACACCCCCTAACCACTAACCACTGATCACTGACCACTAACCACTGATCACTGACCACTTACCACTAACCACTGATCACTGACCACTTACCTTGATACCACCATATTATCACGATGGATGATTTCATCGTATTGCTTATCTCCAAGCACCTGTTTGATCCTGGAGGTTTTGAGGCCTTTTATCCTGTCTATTTCCGAAGAGCTGTAATTGACAAGTCCCTTGGCGATTGAGGCACCGTCTTCATTTACGCATGTCACGGGGTCGCCCATCTGAAAATCACCCTCGATCCTGACAATACCCGAAGGAAGAAGACTCTTGCCTTGATTTACGATGGCGTCTTCCGCTCCCTTGTCGATGCAGATCTTTCCCCTGGAACGCAGGGTAAAGGCTATCCAGTATTTTTTGCTTTTCAGGCGCTGCGTCATGGGCAGGAACAGGGTGCCTGTCTCCCTGCCCGAGAGTATGTCACCTAATATGCCGGCCTTTTTGCCATGGGCTATGACACAGGGGATACCGGAGGTAGTCACCTTCCCGGCGGCGAGCACCTTGCTTCTCATTCCGCCCATACCCACGGTGTCCGCCTCGGATGACGCGGCCGCCTCCATCTCGTCGGTTATCTCTGTAACCAGGGAGATCAGTCGGCCTTTCCCCGGGCCTCTGGGATCTCTGTCGTACAGTCCTTCAGTGTTGGTGAGATTTATCAACAGGTTGGCTTCCATGATATTTGCCATTATGGCGGCGAGATTGTCGTTGTCGCCGAACTTTATTTCATCCACAGACACCGTGTCGTTTTCGTTTATAATGGGTACAACGCCCCATTCCATAAGAGTTGAAAGAGTATTGTGTGTGTTGAGGAATCTCTGCCTGTCGGTGAGATCACTCATGGTGAGCAGTATCTGCGCGGTCACCAGTCCGTGCCTGCCGAACGCATTGGAATAGACCCTCATCAGCCTTCCCTGTCCCACGGCCGCGGCCGCCTGTTTCTGGGGCAGGTTTTTGAGGCCTGCCTTGAAACCCATCCTGTGCATGCCGGACGCAATGGCCCCTGAGGAAACAATGACGAAGTGGAACCCCTTTTTGGAATACTCGGATATTTCATCAACGAGATGCCCGATTATATCGAGATCAAGGCCGTCGTGTCCCGTCAGCACGCCGCTTCCTATTTTGACGAGTATCTTCTTCGCGCCTTTTAGTATGCTGATTCTTTCTGCCGACATCTCGACTCCGTGCCCCCTCTTTGCTTTGTTTGTTCCCCGGAATTATCCTTTAACTTTTGCAACTACTCACGTAGTCAGGCTGAAGGCTATTAGTCTGTTAGCTTTTTGTAACCTAAATGCCTTCAGCCTTCAGTCTAAACAATCTGAATAGTCATCCAACTTTTTTACAATCTCTTTCATCAGCTCCCCTGTACCTTCCCCGGTGACGGCTGAGATGGGGAAGACGCGGATGCCCTTTTCCCCGAAGATGTCCACCTGTTCTTTCAGCCGTTCTTTTGTTGCGGTAAGATCGATCTTGCTTATAACCACTATCTGAGGCTTTGCCCGCACAGCGGAGCTGAATGACGCAAGTTCGTTGTTTATGGTTTCAAAATCATCCCACGCGCCGGTGAAGGGGTCCTTCGATATATCGATGAGATGAAGCAGTATGGAGGTCCTCTCTATGTGACGCAGGAATTTCATGCCCAGTCCCGCGCCCAGATGGGCTCCTTCTATAAGGCCTGGTATATCAGCGATGACAAAGGTCTTGTAATCCCCGACACTTACCACCCCCAGATTGGGCTTCAGTGTGGTAAAGGGATAGTCTGCTATTCGAGGTCTTGCCGCGGACACGCTTGATATAAGCGTTGACTTGCCCACATTCGGAAAGCCCACGGTTCCCACATCGGCGATAAGCTTCAGCTCAAGGCTGACAGTCTTTTCTTCTCCCGGAAGCCCCTCCTGCGCGTAGCGGGGTGCCCTGTTTGTGGAGGTCTTGAATCTGGCGTTTCCTCTTCCCCCTATGCCGCCTTTTGCTATAATTACCCTCTGACCGTCTTCGATCATATCTGCCAGCAGTTCCCCCGTTTCCATGTCCTTGATGACTGTCCCCACGGGAACCACTATATCAACATCACTGCTGCTCTTGCCTGTCTTGTTGCTTCCCTCTCCCTGTCCTCCCCGTTTTGCCACATGATGCTGGTTGAACTTCATGTCCAGCAGAGTTCTATGGCTGCGGGACGCGACGACGATGACATCTCCCCCCTTGCCGCCGTCTCCTCCATTGGGACCTCCGCGGGGAACAAACTTTTCCCTCCTGAAGCTTACACAACCCTGTCCGCCGTCACCGGATTTTATATATATTTTTGCTTCGTCAACAAATTTCATGGAAAATCCACCCGCTGCCCGTCCGGAAATGAAAAAGGGACCATTCCCGGATGAAAACTAAAGAAGGTGTTAGCCTGCGGGCACTAACACCTTCTTTAAAATTATTACATCAATATGAGACAAGGAGAGAGAATTTCAGGAGGCGTACACGCTTACCTTCTTTCTGTCTCTGTCTTTTCTTTCAAACTTCACAGTTCCGTCAATCTTGGAAAAGAGGGTGTAATCCTTACCCATCCCGACATTGTTCCCCGGGTGTATCTTTGTTCCAAGCTGACGTATTATAATAGAACCGGCAGATATGGACTGCCCGCCGTATACCTTAACCCCGCGCCTCTGTGACTGGCTGTCTCTCCCGTTGCGCGTACTTCCCTGGCCTTTCTTGTGAGCCATTCAACCTTCCTCCACTAAACAACAATTTCTTTGATCTTGAGACTCGTCAGATCCTGACGGTGTCCTGTCTTTTTGCTGTATCCCTTTCTTCTCTTCATCTTGAATACGACGATCTTGGGACCCCTGATCTGCGAGATAATCTCGCCGACGACCTTTGCGCCTTCAACGAATGGTGTCCCTACCCTGACGTCCTCATCTTTAGAAACCAGCAGCACCTCGTCGAAAGAAATAGTATCGCCCTTGTCGCCTTCAATCTTTTCAAAGCTCAGGACCTCTCCCTCTGAAACCTTGTACTGTTTTCCTCCGGTCTTTATAACTGCATACATAGTCCAAATCCTTATCGAGTTAAATTAGAATCGCCTATTATAAGAATATTGCGCCGTTTGTCAATAGATAAATGCCTCATTTTTGACATTCAGACCTTTTATTCCCGGCAACAGTGTTTTTATGTGGAAAATGAGCCAAAATCAATGTCGATAATATCGGAAAAGTCCACAAGGATAATACGACCTTCCTTATCGAAGGTTTCATGATCCTACCGCACCGGTATTATCTCAAAATCCTCCCGGCGGAGACCGCTGCCTGTTTCTACAATAATCTTTCTGCCAAGTCTTTTCTCCAGGGCCCTCAGGGTATTGTTCTCTTCTTCCATCAGGAGTTCTGCCACATCAGGATGGACAAGCACACAGAGTGTTTCCGCGAGGTCATAGGCCGCCTCTCTTTCCAGTTCTCTGAATATCTCGTAACATACACTTGCCCTGGATTTAACCGCTCCCCTGCCTGAGCAGTAAGGACAGGCTTCGCACATGGTGCCGCTCAGGCTCTTTCTTCTCCTCTGGCGGGTCATTTCAATCAGACCAAACTCCGATATCTTCCGCACATTGGTCTTGTTCCTGTCTTTTTCCATTTCCGCCTTGAAGGTATCAAATATCTTTTCCCGGTTTGTCTCAGTCTCCATATCTATGAAATCGATTATGATAATTCCGCCTATGTTCCTTACGCGGAGCTGATAGGCTATCTCTCTCACGGCTTCCATGTTTGTCTTGAAGATGGTTTCCTCAATGTTTTTCTTGCCCACATATTTGCCGGTGTTTACATCTATCGAGCACAGCGCCTCGGTCTCTTCTATAATGATGTATCCCCCCGACTTGAGCCATACCTTCCTGTTAAGCATCCTGCTGATATCCAGTTCGATACCGAAAGAGTCAAAGATGGGGATGTTATCCCGGTAAAGATCGATCGAGTACTTCATGAAAGGCATATAACTATCCATAAAATCGGTTAGTTCCTGATATTCTTCTTCTGAATCCACAACAATCCTCTCCACATCTTCCGTATAAAAATCACGAATCGCGCGCAGTGTCATGCTCAGTTCTCTGTGCACGAGTCCGGGGGCGGCTGTGTGTTGCGCCTTTTCCCTGATGGTGTTCCACAGTTTGGAAAGATAGTCGAAATCACTCTTCAGCTCATCTTCTCCCTTTCCCTCACTTAAAGTTCGCGCGATGAAACCATGCCTTTCCTGACGCAGTTTTTTTATGATCTCACGCAGCCGGTCTCTTTCCTGCTCGCTGGCAATCTTTCTTGATATGCCCGTATGATGCGATGTAGGCATAGAGACGATATTTCTCCCCGCGAGCGATATATGTGTGGTAACTCTCGAACCTTTGCTTCCAAGCGGATCCTTGGATACCTGGACAAGAATTTCCTGTCCCTCTCTTAATATGTCCTCTATGGGCTGGCTGTATTTTTCCGCATGTTCCCCCTTTTCAAATTCTATGGGATCGTCTCCATTGGTGAAAAAGTTAAGATCGGGGACTTCATTGCAGGTATCCGCCACATAAAGAAAAGCGCTGCGTTCAAGGCCTATGTCCACAAACGCGGCCTGTATGCCCGGAAGTACGCGAATCACCTTACCCTTATATATGTTTCCCGCTATGGATCTTTCATCGACCCTCTCCACATAGAAATTCGAGAGTACTCGGTCTTCCAGTATGGCGATCCTTGTTTCGTATTCGGTGCAGTTAAAAATGAGTTCTTTTGACATTACTCTCTCTTCGAGTTGCGAATTCCAAATTACTCTTTGCAGTTAATCCCTGTCTTTATGACCCTTGCCCTCTTCGCGTATTCGTCGTCGAATCCGACAACTTGTGTCAGTATCTCCAGCGGCTTGATTCCCCCGCCCTGATCGAAACGCACGGACAGGGAGATTATAGCCTTCTCCGTGTCGAGGGCAATGGAATCTACCAGCTGGCGTATATCCTTCGCGACAACGGCCCCCTTCCTGTATTTGGATACCATAAATGTGTCCGATTTCAGGAATGCCTTTATCCTTTCATCAGGAGTCGGGCCGACGGGCGAAATGGGTGCATCCGGCAGGCGGATTTCATAGTCAAAACCCCCGATGAGATTTGACAGCGATATGGTATGGGGGTAAATCATTTCAGCGCCCAGGATCTCTATCCCCGAAGGCAGGCAGGGATTTACCCTGGGGGCGAACCCTTCCGGGGGACCGCTGTATCTCCGAAGCTGGATGTCAGCGTATTCACACAGACTTTCTACCCCGACCGGAAGCGCGTAGGGGAATGATATCTTTGGATGGGGATGGAACCCCTCTGAAAACGCGAAGACCAGGCCGCTTATGTTTATCGCCCGAACGATAGCGGAAGACATCTCCAGGTGCGACAGCATGCCGGCTTTTCCCTGCCTGGCGAATCTTATTCGGAGCCGCGTAATTTCTGCTTCAGGTGGGGAGGAGACATGTCTCCGGGAGGGTACAGGGTGCGGCTCTCCGGCTTCGATAATCCTGATATCCCCCGAACATGCCCCGCACTGATAACATCCGGCGGATCGGCAATCTTCTGTAAGTTCCGCGCCCAGAGATTTTTCATACTCTTCCGCGAGAAACTCTTTTGTTATCCCGCAATCGATATTATCCCAGGGGAGCGAGTCTTTCGTATCCTTTTCCCCAAGATAATCATTCACATTTATTCCCAGATCATCTATTGCCCTCTTCCATATATCGAACTTAAACCGGTCGCTCCAGCCATCGAAACGGCATCCTGAATAAAAGACCTTCGCCACGAGATCGCTTATTTTCCTGTCTCCCCTTGCCATCAGGCCTTCAAGAAAGGTCATTTCCCTGTCATGCCACTTGAGTTTCAGATTTTTGTGCCGGATGTTTTTCTTGAAGAAATCCTGTTTTTCCCGGATTTCGTCAATGGTTATCTGCCTCTGCCATTGAAAGGGGGTGAAGGGCTTCGGCACGAATGTGGAGATACTGACGGTGACCTGACGTCTGTTGTTTCCTTCTCTGAGCACCTTATAGGCGAGATCGACAATCCCTTCGAGGTCTTCCAGCGTTTCTGACGGCAACCCGATCATGAAATAGAGCTTGATGGATTTCCATCCCGCGTCAAATACCTTTCGCGCGGTGGCGAGGAGGTCCTCTTCGGTATTCCCCTTATTTATCACATCCCGCAGTCTCTGCGTTCCAGCCTCCGGCGCGAGCGTGAAGCTTGTCTTTCGCACCCTTTTTATCTGCTCGATCAATTTCCCGGTAAGGGTTTCCACTCTCATGGAGGGGAGAGCCATGGCCACCCTCTTTTCGTAATACTGATTCATGAGAGATGTAATGAGATATTCAATATGGGAATAATCGCCGGAACTGAGGGATAAAAGAGAAATCTCGCCATGTCCCGTTGATGAGAGCATATCTTCCGCCATCTTTTCCAGCGCGTCGACAGACCTTTCCCGGACCGGCCTCCAGACCATTCCCGGCTGGCAGAAGCGGCATCCGCGGCTGCATCCCCTCGCTATCTCCAGGGTTATCCTGTCGTGTACTGTCTTAACGAGGGACACGATGGGACTGGACGGGAACCGCCATTTTTCCAGATCTGTCACAACCCTCTTCTTAATCTTTTTCTCCATGCCGTGCAGGGAAGGAACCCAGACCCCCTCAATCTCCGCGATAAGACCCAGAAGTCCTGACCGTTTGCAGCCGCTTTCCCTGCCGCTGATCATCGCCCGGGAGATTTCCAGTATTACCTCTTCCCCCTCTCCCACTACAAGCGCGTCGAAGAAGGGTGCTACCGGTCCGGGATTGAAGACACAGGGGCCGCCCGCGATTATTATGGGTGCATCTTCTCCCCTGTCACTGGAATATATCGGCACACCGCCCAGATCCAGCATGTTCAGGACGTTGGTGTAGGACAGCTCATACTGCAGTGAAAACCCCACGATATCGAATCCGGAAAGGGGAGTAGAGGATTCGAGAGAGGCAAGGGGGACTCCGTTTTCCCTCATCAAAGATTCCATGTCCGGCCATGGGGCGTAAACCCTCTCAGCCGCTATCTCCGGTTCACTGTTCAGGATGGAATAGAGAATCTGCAGGCCGAGGTGCGACATGCCTATTTCGTAAATATCGGGAAAGGCAAGGGCAAAGGTCAGACGACATTTCCCCCGGTCTTTTTTTATGGAATTTATTTCCCCGCCTGTGTACCTGCCCGGTTTTTCAACAAGGGGGAGAAGCTCTTCGATGGATGAATAGCTCATGAAATCTTCAGACCATCAAACGTTTTACTGACCGCTTTGGCGGATTGTTTCAGACCCTCCAGCTCTTTATCCGAAAGGTCTATCTCGTATATCTCTTCAATCCCGGCCGCGCCCAGTTTTACCGGAACACCGATATGCACACCTTCAATACCGTATTGCCCTGTCAGATATGCCGAAACGGGAAAGATTCTCTTGCTGTCGCCCAGTATCGCCTCCACCATAGCGACGACAGAAGACGAAGGGGCATGCCAGGCGCTGCCGGATTTGAGAAGATTCACAATCTCGGCGCCCCCGTTCTTTGTCCTTTCAATAATGGCGCCGAGTCTCTCCTTTCCTATTAGCCGGCTTACCGGGATACCCCCCGCGGTAGTATGTGTGGCTACCGGCACCATGGAATCCCCGTGGCTTCCCAGCACCATGGTTTCTATGCTTTCCGCTGATACATTAAGTTCTTCAGCCAGAAACGCCCTGTATCTCGCGCTGTCAAGTATGCCACCCATTCCCATGACTCTCTGGGCCGGGAATTCCGATATCTTCCAGGCAAGGTGTGTCATGACATCGAGGGGATTTGTCACCATGATGATGATACAGTCGGGGGCATACCTCGCGACCGTTTCCACTACGGATTTTACTATGCCCCCATTTTTCAGGGCGAGTTCTTCCCTGCTCATGCCGGGAGCTCTTGCGAAACCCGCGGTAAAGACGACGATATCCGAATTTCCGGTATCGGCAAAGTCATTGGAACCGGTTATCTTCCTGCTGAATCTCTCAACAGAGGCCGACTGCATGATGTCAAGGGCCTTTCCCTGCGGGAGACCCTCAACAATGTCCAGCAGAACAACATCCGCCAGATTTTTCTCAACGATTCTCTGGGCGGTCATTGTGCCCACAAAACCAGCCCCGATTACAGAAACTTTTCTTTCCATTTTACATCTCCATTTTAGAAATTTAACAGTATCAACAACGCTGAGAGGAGTAGTGTTGTCGACAAATAGAAATATCCGCTTTCGCGGATTCTGGATAATAAATACTTATGACAAATTTTCCCAGGGACTGGACATATCAATAAATTGCGTGATATTCTACAAAAAAATGTCTTTCCAGTTGTGTCGCCAGCGAAGGCATGACGAATTGGGCCGTAATCAGGCATGGAATCCTGAGTTGGTCAAAGTTCATGCGTGGGAGTGCGAATTAGCGTTTCAGAAATTCCTGGACTGTTGGGAGAAAAATATGGTTATCCGGATTTCAGACGGTGAACATACCGATTATGAGACCTTAATGGAGAGAGAGTGGCTCGAGACAAATGGTCGCGGTGGTTACGCCTCGAGCACTGTCCTCAATTGTCATTCCAGAAAGTATCATGGTCTTATGGTGGCAAACCTTGACAGCCCCGGCGGGAGATTTGTGCTGCTTTCAAAATTTGAGGACTCCGTTCAACTCCAGGACGGAGAATTCTTTTTATCAATTCACAAATATCCCATGGTTTATTATCCACATAATGAACATTCTTTGAGTCAATTTACCCTCGATCTGTATCCCCGATTCACCTACCGGATCAGAAATATTGTCATTGAAAAAGAATTGATGCTTGTTCATGGGGAAGACACGCTTCTTGTCCGCTATTCTGTCCGCGAGGCCCCATACCCCGTTTGTCTCAGGGTGAAACCGCTCATTGCGTATCGGGATATTCATGATCTTGCTCATGAGAATGCGTTTCTGAGGCAGCAAACGCATGACGTGCCAAACGGCTTTTCAATTCTCCCTTATGACGGCATGCCGGACCTCTACATGCAGACAAACAAAAAAAGCCTGTTTTGCCCGGAACCCGGATGGCACAGGCGATTCGAATATCTCAAAGAAAGAAAGAGGGGGTTTTCGTACCAGGAAGATCTGTTTATGCCCGGAACTTTTGAATGTCGTATGTCATCCGGAAGTGAAATAATATTTCGTGTATCGTTACACGCGGATAGAAGGAGAATTGCCACGCTCTGGAAAAAAGAAGCGGAACGGAGAAAAGAACTACATACAACAATTCAGGTAAATGATAAAAACACGGAAGACTTCAAAACGCGGTTACATATCTCTGCACAGGATTTTGTTATACGGAATCGGAGAAAAAAGCTCTCGATCATCGCCGGCTACCACTGGTTTTATGAATGGGGAAGAGATGCCCTCATCAGCCTGCCGGGACTGACATTTTATACTAAAAGGATAAAAGAGGGAATTGAGATCCTGAAGAATATAGCAGAGCTGAGGAAGGGTGGCCTCATACCGAACAATATATCGGAGGAAAGTGAACAGCGTGCGTACAATTCCGTTGATGCGTCTCTCTGGTATTTCTGGTGTATCCAGGAGCTCTTGAAACATACAGGAGACTATGAATTAATTATGAATGATTTCTGGCCCGTACTGGCTGATATCTCCGCCCATTATTTTTTCGGCACACCGGGGCATATCCGTGTCCTCGAAAACGGTCTTCTCTCCGTGGGGAATGCGTCGACTCAACTTACCTGGATGGATGCAAAGGTCTATGGCATTCCGGTGACCCCTCGTTATGGCTGCCCTGTGGAAATAAACGCACTGTGGTTCAATGCATTGTGTTTTATTCAGAAACTTGCCCGCAAATTCGGAAGGGAACTGCCGTTCGATGCCGACAGCTTTACAGATAAGATAAAAAGATCTTTTGAGAGCTGTTTCTGGATTCCGGGTAAACATTATCTTGCCGATACCTGGATGCCGGACGAAGGTATCATGGATGAATCAATACGCCCGAATCAACTGCTCGCCCTTTCTTTACCATTTTGCGTCATAACGGATCATGAAAAAGCCTGCGGGATTATGCGCACGGTATCTGAAGAACTCCTGACCCCATACGGACTTCGCACGCTGTCTCCTGCTGATTCCCGATACAGAGGAAAATATTCGGGTTCTCCCGAGGAACGCGACGCGGCATATCATCAGGGGACCGTCTGGCCATGGCTTTTAGGACACTATGGAGAGGCGCTGCTTAAGACGGAAAATAACAGTGAAACGGCGCGAGAAAAGCTACGTGCCATTATCGCAAATATGGAGCGACACATGTTCGATGCCGGGCTTGGCCATATTTCCGAAATATTCAGCGGTGATCCTCCTTATGAACCGTGCGGTTGTATTGCGCAGGCATGGAGCACTGCCGAAATCATACGATTACAAACATTACTGGAGCACTGATATGAAGGTACTTATGTTCGGATGGGAATTTCCTCCGGTTATAAGCGGAGGACTGGGGACGGCCTGCTTTGGATTGACCCGGGGGTTGGCGCAGGAAGGTTTCGACATCACCTTTGTTGTTCCCAGGGTGACGGGAAAAGCTAAAAGATCACATGTCCGGCTGATCGACGCTTCCAGCATCAAGCTCTCCGGTGATCATGCCGATACGATGGAAGATGTTCGAATAAGACCTGTCGACTCTTTTTTGATCCCGTATATGACGGAAGAATCGTACATGGAAGCCTTGGAAAAGGCAGCGCGGGATTCGAAAAAAGGAAAGTCAGAAAAAGACGCTTCATGGGAGCTCTACGGGCCGGATTTGCATTCGGAAGTGTTAAGATATTCGCAGATTGCCGGTCTTATTGCTAAACAGGAATCGTGCAGCGTCATCCATACACACGATTGGATGACTATCCCGGCAGGCATAGAGGCAAAGCGCCAGACCGGGAAGCCCCTTGTCGCGCATATGCATTCACTCGAATCGGACAGGAGCATGGTTCGATTGAATGAGCGCATATACGGCATTGAACGTCTAGGCATGATGGAAGCTGACCATATTATTGCGGTCAGTCACTATACGAAAAGAAAGATTGTTGATCAGTATGGCATCCCGGAAGAAAAGATATCGGTCGTTCATAATGCCCCACCACATTTCGGATCACGCTATAAGGATCATATCATGAAAGATCCTTCAAAAAAATCCGTGCTCTTTCTTGGAAGGATTACTGCCCAGAAAGGACCGGATTATTTCCTCAAAGCGGCCAGGAAGGTCCTGTCTAAGAATCCTGATATCCATTTTATCATGACGGGATCGGGAGATATGATGGGACAGGTCAAAGAAAAAGCGGCTCGTTTGGAGATTGAGAATAATATTCATTTTACCGGTTTTCTGAAGGGCGCCGATGTTGAAAAGGCCTATGCAATGAGTGATCTGTATGTTATGCCGAGCGTTTCCGACCCGTTTGGCATTACGGCGCTCGAGGCGATCATGTGCGGTGTGCCCGTTA
>CAZSYH010000027.1:0-1447 GCA_964610735.1 uncultured Syntrophaceae bacterium
GGATCCACGGCGGGTATCAGGTCTTTCCCGCCCGTCAGGGCCAGCTCCACCGCCTTGAGGAGATTGAGATTGTTGTCTACCGTTCCGGAACGGTCATTGCCTACCATGGTGTTTTCTAGACATCCGACGGACGCGTAATCGTGGACGTTATCTTCATTTATAAGGTTTTTACACCCCGCTCTTTTCGCTTCACGCATCATTCCGGCCATGGACCTCTCGTCGAAGTTAAGCAGGAAGGGCGAGCCCTGGCTGGTGGAGATCATGTCAACTACCCGGTCGAGGAGTTGATCGGGGCTGCCCCTGTGGAGTCGGACGTTGGGCTTAGGCTCCAGTATGGGACTCATTTCGTCTATGACCTCAAGGATGGCATAGGTAAGGTCATTGGTCATGTCAAGGCCGCCTTTCCCTATGCCCGATAAGTTGAGCAGCTGGCCATACCCTGCCGTGATACCCTGGTTACCACCCAGACGTATCATGGCGTCGTAGGCGTAATTGGCGTGTACCCAGAAGCATTTCAGGATTTCCTTTCCAGATTCTCTATCCATACCGGAAGAAAGGGAGCGTTCCCAGTATGGAAGGAGATACTGATCTAACCTTCCGAAAGACACTCCCGGTCCGGGGTAGTTCTCATCGCTCATGACCAGCATATGAGTCAGCCACAGGGACTGGACGGCCTCCCAGAAGGTTGTTGCGGGTTCCCAGGGTACCCTGTCCAGGTTTCCGGCCATACTGCAAAGCTCAGTTTTTCTTTCGGGGTTGCCTTCCTTTTCCGCCATATCCCTGCACAGGGAGGCATACCTTACCGCAAGTTCACGAGGCATAGTCGCGGCCGTTATCATGGCTCTTATCTGGGCCCCTTTTTTGGTTTTCTGCTCTTTCCGGGTAAGCGCGTCAAATGCCGCCTGCAGGTTGGCGTATATTCCCTTCCACCCGATACGCAATACCCTCTCATACCCGGGTATAATATGCCCGCTGGTGGCCCCGGCATTTCCGTATCCACGGTTGTAAAACCAGTTCAATTTTGCGCGGGCGCCTTTTCTGCCATACATGAGCTTGTCCCTCTGAGCGGTCTCTTCCCTTGTCCAGCACTTGGACGTCTGAAGGTTGAAGCGCCCTCCTGCAATGAGATCCCCGGGAAGTATCTCTTGCGGCAGATGGTTTGTCATGACTTCCTTTATAAACCACGCCCTTCTCTCGGGGAGACTCCACGACCAGAAATTTTCATGCAGTTTGACCGTTTGGGCTGCCTGGATGAATGAAGATCGGAATGTCCGGTGAAACGCGTAGGTCTCAGGAACTATGTAAAATGTTGTTTCATCGTACTGCACATCCCAGGGCTTTCCTGTCCCCCATGAGGTGAACTCATTGTTCCACAGTCGTTCCATTCCCCTGAAATAATAATTCCTGAGCCATTCGATTCTTGGAGAGAGATTGCCTGGTTCCTTGA
>CAZSYH010000027.1:1547-25245 GCA_964610735.1 uncultured Syntrophaceae bacterium
GAAGAAAAGGACGGGGCAATATTCCCCCACAATTGGGGCAATATTACCCGGCAATGAACCGTGAAATGCTACTCTTGTATTGCATTTCGCGTCATATCAAATAGTTGTGATTATGGCATCAAAATTGCGCTACCAAGTATGAGTAAAAGACAGAAACCGGGATAAGGAGGATTCAGAATGGGGAACAATTTTGGTAATGCCTATCAGCCGCGCCCCGTGTCAATCATTAGAACACTGCCTCAAATAGACGAACACAGGTTATTTCAGTTGAAGCTTGAAGATGGTAGCTCATGGAAAGATTTTGGCCATCAGCCGGGGCAGTTTGTTGAAGTTTCCATTTTCGGCAAGGGAGAAGCGCCAATAAGCATTTCCTCTCCGCCTACAAGGCTTGATGCCCTTGAGATTTGTGTACGTCGCGCCGGGAAGGTGACTAAAGCGCTCTTCGAAATGGAGAAAGGATCTCATCTGTATATCCGCGGACCCTATGGCAGAGGGTTCCCTGTTGAGACCCTTAAAGGGCATAAGGTTCTCCTCATCGCAGGCGGTTTAGGCCTTGCCCCCCTGAGGTCGCTTCTCCTGTACCTCCTCGATAAACGTGACGAGTTTGACGAGATTACCCTTATGTATGGGACAAATAATCCCAACAATGTGCTCTTCAAGTACGAACTTCTCGAATTCTTTGACCGGGACGATATCAAGTATCTCTACAGTGTCGACAGGGATGAGGAGGGTATCTGGAAGCAGTATGTGGGTGTTGTGACGGGACTCTTTGACCAGGCGGAACTTTCGCCCCACGATACCTACGCCGTTTTGTGCGGGCCTCCTATCATGTACAAATTTGTTCTTAAAAGACTACTCTCTCTGGGCTTTCCCAAAGACCATATATATATGTCGCTTGAAAGAATGATGAAATGCGGCATCGGAAAATGCGGGCACTGTGCCATCGGGGATAAATACTGCTGCACCGACGGGCCGGTTTTTCCCTTCACGGAGCTTGAAAAAATAAAGGAGGCAATCTGACCATGGCGAAAACCCTTTCTGTATGTCCCTTTTGCGGTTGCGGCTGTAATTTCTATCTTATTACGAGGGGTGAAAGAGTGGTCGGTGTTGAACCGAGCCCCGGAAATCCCATTAATAAGGGAATGCTCTGTGCAAAGGGATGGAACTCCTATGAATTCATTCATTCACCCGACAGATTGGCAGTGCCCCTTGTAAGGAAGGGCGGGGAACTTACCGAGACTACCTGGGATGAGGCGCTTGATACCGTTGCCGGAAGGTTGAATGATATAAAAAAGAAACACGGGCCCGATTCGCTCGCCTTCCTCGCCTCGGCCAAAGTGACCAATGAGGAGAATTATGCCTTCATGAAGATGGCCCGCGCCGGTTTTGGTACGAACAATGTCGATCACTGCGCGCGGCTCTGACACAGCGCGACGGTGGCCGGTCTGGCCGCCACCTTTGGTTCGGGAGCGATGACCAATTCCATAGTTGAAGCGGAAAAGGCTGACCTTTTCTTTATCATAGGTACCAATACAACGTCACAGCATCCCCTTATAGGGTCACGGATTATTAACGCAAAGGAACGGGGCGCAAAGATTATACTTGCCGACCCCCGCAAAATACAGCTTGCCGATTATGCCGACATTCACCTCAGACATAATATCGGCACAGATGTGGCGCTTCTCAACGGCATGATGAATATAATCATTGAGGAGGGTATATACGACAGGCAGTATGTGGAAGAAAGAACCGAGAACCTTGATCAGTTAAAGGCCGTGGTGTCTCGCTATACAACCCGTGTGGTTGAGCAGATAACGGGTGTTCCCGTCTCTGACCTTGAAGGTGCGGCGCGCGCCTATGCGACAACGGGGAAGGCGATGCTTTTCTATGCCATGGGTATTACGCAGCATGCCACAGGAACGGACAATGTAAAGACCTGCGCGAATCTTGCCATGCTTACCGGTCACGTGGGAAGGCCCTCTACCGGTGTAAATCCCCTGAGGGGACAGAATAATGTACAGGGCGCCTGTGATATGGGAGCCCTGCCGAATGTCTTTTCCGGCTATCAGCAGGTGGCGAATGAAGAGGTGAGGAAAAAATTCGAGCGTGCCTGGGGTGTAGAAAAACTTGACGGAAAGGTGGGGCTTACGATTACAAAGATGATGGCGGCGGCGCAGAAGGGGGACTTAAGGTCACTCTATATCATGGGAGAAAATCCAATGCTGAGTGATCCCGATTCCTCCCATATAGAACTGGCGCTCTCAAATCTCGATTTTCTCGTTGTTCAGGACATCTTCATGTCGGAAACAGCCCTCCTTGCCGATGTGGTGCTACCCGCTACATCCTTTGCCGAAACGGCGGGTACCTATACTAACACGGAGAGAAGGGTGCAGATGGCCCACAAAGCGATTGATCCTCCAGGGTCGGCGAGGGATGACTGGGATATCATCTGTGAGGTGAGCAGACGATCCGGATACCCAATGAGCTACAGATCCACGGCTGATATACTGAAAGAGATAAATGAGCTTACTCCTTCCTACGCGGGAATTACCCGTGAGAGGCTTACAAAGGGTTTCGGTCTCCAGTGGCCCTGCCCCAATGAGGAGCATCCCGGAACACCCTATCTCCATAAGGACAAGTTCACGAAAGGACTCGGCTCATTTCTGCCCTGCGATTTCAAGCCCGTTTCCGAGGTACCGGATGAGGAATATGGTTTTCTCCTTACCACGGGGCGGATTTATTACCATTATCATACCGGTACCATGACGAGGCGTATCAGCATACTGGAGAGGGAGGCTCCGGAGCCCCTGGTAGAGATAAACCCCGATGATGCCAAGCGACTCGGAATAAGGAATAATGATGAGGTAGAGCTGATATCACGGCGGGGTTCCATAAAAGTGAAGGCAGAGGTGACGGATCGGGTGCCGGAGCGGGTGGTCTTTTCTACCTTTCATTTCCACGAGGCACCGGTCAACCTGCTTACAAATCCCGTTTTCGATCCAGATTCTGGCATACCTGAGTATAAAGGTTGCGCAGTCAAGGTAAGGAGGTGTGCATGAAGATTTTAGCTAAGTCGGAACTCTTGAATGTCCTGAAAAAATGGTCGGATTCTTACGATATTTTTGCACCCGGCATAAAGGAGACGGGTGATATCATATTCGATCGTTTTGATGAGAACACCTTTACTCTTGGCTACGGGAAACCCTCACTTCCGCAGAAGTCAGAGGTTTTACCCCAGAGCGAGATAATATTCGAACTGAAAAAGGGGGAGTACAGGGAGGTAATTACCGGTAACGGAAAGATGCTCTTTGGTATGAGGGCCTGTGATGCCATGGGTATGAGACAGGCGGGGAGCTTCATGAACCGCGATATGCCGGATCCCTATTATCGATTGAAGGAAGAAGAGATCCTCAAGGTTGTCATGGCCTGTGCGGGTCCGCAGAATGAGACCTGTTTCTGCACTGCCGTCGGAAGCGGTCCCTTTGCCGAAAAGGGATTTGATCTCCAGTTTTACGATGTGGGAGATGAGTTTCTTGTAGAGGCCGAAAGCGAGAAGGGGGAAAAATTAATAGCCGACGGCCCCTTTGGAGAGGTTGATGATGCTGAGGCCGGGACAAGGATAGAAGAGTTCAAGACAAATGCATCGATGTCCGTGGAGGAGGTGCCGGCCCTCAAAGAGGCCATGAACAGACTTCGCGACGGTTCGGTGAACGAGGGGGTATGGGAATACTTCGGCAGGAAATGTATCGTATGCGGGGGGTGTGTCTTTGTCTGTCCCACCTGTACCTGCTTTAACGTTTCCGATTACGTGACGAAACCGGGTGAAGGCTTGAGGGTACGCTCATGGGATGCCTGTCTCTTCGGAGGATTCACCAGGGAGACCTCTGGACATAATCCAAGGGGCACTCAGGCATTGCGATTAAAGAGACGTCATGAGCATAAGCTCATGCATTACAATGAAACAGATATTCAGGAAGGGCTATGTGGTTGTGTGGGGTGTGGCAGATGTTCCGACTATTGTCCCGTTCATATAGGTACCCTGGAGGTTGTAAAGGCAATCGCTGAGGCATGATAATTAAAAAAACAGACTTGGAGGAAGTAATGTCCGAAGAAAAAAGGATACTTATTATTGATGATGATGAGGATTACGGTAGCGCACTTCGTATAGTGCTTGAAAATAGTGGCTACAGGGTGGAGCAGGTCTTGAATATTAAAAAGGGTCGTGAGGCGATTGACAAGATGCTTCCCGATCTCATCATTCTTGATGTTATGATGGAGAAGCACACTGACGGGTTCGAACTCTGCTCTAACCTGAAAAACGATGAGGCGTGTAGAATGATTCCCGTAATGATGGTGACTGCTGTGACGGAGAAGACGGGCTTTAAGTTTTCTCCCGAGACGGACGGTGAATACCTGGAGGCGGATGACTACGTCTCTAAGCCGGTACCGGTTGCGGAGCTTTTATCCAGGGTGAATAAACTTATCGGGAAGAATGGATAAGATATGTTCATACAATCCAAGTAGTTATACTTTAACATTGGTCTTGCAATAACATTGGTCTTGCAATAACATGGGCCAAAATCGACAATGAAGGGGGACAAATCATGACAGCAAAAGGGAAAATACTTTTGATAGACGATGACAGGGACTTTCTGATGGCGACCAGGCTTATATTTGAAAAGAATGGGTATGAAGTATTTCTGGCAGAGAGTGGGAAGAGTGGACTTGATATGATACAATCCATATCTCCCGATCTTGCTATTGTGGATATGATGATGGAAACATGGGGGGAAGGATTTGATGTAATATCCAAGATTCGTTCCATGGATATGGGGAAGGACATGCCCCTTATTGTGCTCAGCGCTGTAGACCTTCAGGGTCCTTATCAGTCATATGAGCCTTCTGACGAATTCCCGAAGGTAAACATGGTATTACATAAACCTGTTAAGGCAGATGATCTCATAAGATATGTGGGAGAGCTGATAGGGTAGGTATTTATGTCAGAAGAAGTTTCTAGAGAACCTATACTTATTATTGATGATGAAGAAACCATAAGGGATGGTTGCAGACAGGTGCTGGAGAAGTTCGGTCATACCGTAATTACAGCGGGAAATGGACTGGACGGTATTAGAATCGCCAGGGAAAGACACCCGGATCTGGTTTTCGTGGATCTAAAGATGCCAGGTATGTCGGGTCTGGAGGTAATTGATGTTTTATTAGAAGACATTCCTTATGTTGTACCAGTTGTAATTACCGGCTATGCGTCTATCGTTTCTGCGGTAGAATCCATGAAGAAGGGGGTATATGACTACCTGCCAAAACCCTTTACCCCTGATCAACTGAGAGCTGTCACGAAAAGAGGACTTGAACATCGCAATCTCAGGATAGAAGCGAAGATGTTAAAAGATGAGAAGGAGCAGGTAGAAAAGAACTTCATTACCTTTGTAAGTCACGAGATGCGTTCCCCCCTTGTCACCATCCAACAGTACATGGAAGCACTCAAAGTTGTGGCAGGCGGTTGTCTGAGCGACGAGGCTGTGGATATTATAGATCGATGCGATAAACGTATCCGGAACCTGGAGGATCTTGTGGAACACTGGTTGGACATGAGCAGGATAGAAAACGGCACACTAACACAAAAAAAGGAGCCGGTCAGTCTTGCCGCAATCATAGATAGAAGCATGGATGAAATGGCGCCCCTCTGCCAGAGGAGAGGCCTTGAAATAGGGAAGGAACTCCCCGAGGATCTGCCCATTGTCGTAGGGGATGAAGAAAGCCTGGTAAGAGTTTTAATCAATGTTATAGGGAACGCAACAAAATACACGCCGAGTGGCGGTAGGATACATATCGCTGCGGAATATGATGACCTTGACGTAACAATCAGCATATCGGATACGGGCGAGGGTATTCCCCGGGATAAGATTCCCTTCATCTTCGACCCGTTTTTCAGGGTGAAGGGAAAGGTTGAAGATAAAAGGGGCTCCGGGTTGGGGCTTGCATTTTGCAAGAGGATAATGGAGGCTCATGGAGGCAAAATAGATGCCTCATCAGAAGAGGGGAAAGGAACCACCTTCGTGCTGAGATTTCACCGGTGACATTGAGGAGGAGCAGATCCTGTTGGAGTGAGTTTTCTTGCTGATTCAGGTTGGTGCGTGTTCGTGAGATGAATTATGAAGCGTTATGATAACGATTATGAATGGCACGAAAAGGATATGCTTGACAGGTGTTTCATGTGCGGAGAAAAATCGGAGAGATTATTTGTCGTTCGGCATATCGTAAGCCTGAAGATGGTACATCTATGCCCTGACTGTATGGTGGACAGGATGTCTGAATATTGTCTCGATAATACAAGACCATGGAAGGGAAATATGATAAAGGGGGATTAAAGATGTCAACACATCGTTAACCCCCCTTATTAATTGCACAAAAATGTTTTTCTCAGGCAAATGCCGATGAAGTCGCAATCAATATTCCCGCCGCAAAAATGACAACGCCCAACCCCGCTCCTCCGGCTGTGGCCAGGATGGGTGCTATTCCTAGCAGAAGAAATCCAAACGCGAATCTTGCTTCTCTTGAATCCATAATGTTCTCCTTAGTCTTCAATCTGTTTAACACTTACGGCTGATATAATGAGCCTGTTTCTTGTCAGCAGATGTTTCATTACAATTCCAACCGCCTCTACTGCGTCTCCCACAAATATCTTATTGGAGGGTGCAGTGAACATGATTACTCGTATACCTGCCGTTTCGTCGTTAATATGAAAGTGAGGTCTGTTCAACCATCTGAAACTTATCTTCTGAACCTCACCCGATATCCTGACAACATCTCCGATCATTTTCGGGTCTATCTTTCCTATCTTACAGGAGCGTGCCTCTGTGCCAAACTGCTCGCTTGCCTGCGTGAAACTCCTGCGACTCATCCACGCCAGAGTCGCGGGAATGACCAGCAGCATGATCAGACCCGGGATGGCATACAACAGAAATTGCGAATCTCCCGTCGAGGCATAGTGCGAGGCTACAGCCGCCGCACATATAGTGAATGCCACCCAGGCTAATGCTGACATTTTATCATATTCCCACTAATCTGCCGGCAGGTCCTTTCTAAACATCAGGAAGTATGCAACCCCGATGAATACAAAACCGCCGACTATATTTCCTATCGTAACAGGGATAAGATTCCAGAGCCATACATCTGACCAGCTCAGGCCTCCGTTGGCAAGCAGCATGCCGCCCTTCTTTGCTATTACGGCCGGATACCAGTCCATGAGGAACTTTCCTGCAGGCAGAAAGTACATATTGGCCACGACGTGCTCAAAACCGGATGCCACGAAGGCCATGATCGGGAACCAGACACCGAAGAATTTGCCGATCACGTCGTCTGCCGTAATGGCGAGCAGGAGGGCAATGTTAACCAGAAAGTTACACCCAATGGCCTTCATGAAACAGGACCACAAACCCGCAGCTCCAACGGCTTTGTACCCCAGGATCTTTCCGGCTGCGATACTCACCGCCGTCATGCCGAAGGCGTTCACTGCCATGGTGCCATCGGCCTGTCCACTTACAAAAGGACCGACTGCCATGAGATACGCATAAGCAAGCGAGCCTATAAGGTTTCCTATGTAGACCCATACCCAGTTTCTCATCACCGCACCCCAGGTGATCTTCTTCATCATCGCGGCCATGGGAACGATCATACAGTCACCGGTGAATAGTTCCATGCCGGTCAGGACAATCGCGATCAGGCCTACCGGGAATACTGCCCCGCCAACAAGTTTTGCGATTCCGGGCGTTACTATGCCCGTTATGCATACCGTGCACAGAGCCCCACCGATGGCGATATACGCACCCGCCATAAAACCACGAAGAAGCAGGTTGAAAACTGAAAGTTTTGCCTTGGCGACTCCCGCATTACCAACAAGAGCGACCGTTTTTGCCGGGGTATTAAAAGCCATTGTACTACTACCTCCCATTCTTACAATTTAATATATTTGCACTCTACGCTGTCGAATAGATCAGCGAAATAGCCGTAACGCCTTGAATTATAAATGTAAGTCAACAAAACAAATAACGAATTAACTTACAAACGCTTCTTTAACCTCTTTCTTCCATATGCACAGAAGTTTTTCGCTATATGTCTGGCACTGAACCAGTTCCCATTCACTTTCACCCTCCTGATCGAGGATGCCTTTAAAGCTTTCTAAACCGCCCGGCAGACCAGTAATCTCGCAATAGCCTTTTTCATCACACTCGATAAATTCCGGTGGGATTACAGTAGTTAGATCAATAATGGTTGATTTGTATCTCCATCGCGCCATGATGTCACCTCCAAGAATAAATTTTGTTGTTTATCATGCTGCTTCTATCTTTACCGCACAGACCTTGTATTCCGGAATTTTTCCCACAGGATCAAGCGCCGGATTGGTAAGAAGATTCACGGCGGCCTCACTAAAATGGAAATTCATAAAGATAGTACCCTCAGGCGGTGTCTCGACTACAGTAGCCTTTACTTTAAGCCTGCCACGCCTCGATGTGACGGTTACGAAGTCCCCATTCTTGATCTTCAGCTTCTCGGCGTCCTTGGGATTTATCTCTGCCAGGCTCTCAGGATACCGTTCATTGAGCCCCTCGCTCTTCCGGGTCATGGTTGCCGTGTGGAAGTGATAGAGGACACGTCCTGTTGTAAGAATAAACGGATATTGTTCATCCGGCAGCTCCTCCGAAGGTCTGTAATCGATGGCCGAAAACAGCCCCAGTCCGCGACTAAATTTATCTTTATGCAGGTATTTTGTTCCAGGATGTTCCGTGTTTGGACAGGGCCACTGGAGCCCGTTTTCCTCTATGCGTTTGTAGGTGATCCCCGCGTAGCTGGGCGTCACGGTGTTGATCTCATTCATGACCTCTTCAGCAGAGTTATACTGCATCGCGTAGCCCATCTTTGTCGCCAGTTCGGAGATGATCTCCCAGTCGGCCTTCGCCTCGCCGGGTGCGTCGACAGCCTTTCTTACACGCTGAACTCTTCTTTCCGTGTTTGAAAAAGTACCGTCCTTCTCGGCAAAACATGTGGAGGGCAGCACCACATCGGCAATCTGTCCTGTTTCGGTAAGGAAGATGTCCTGTACAACAAGAATGTCGAGGTTTTTGAGAGATTCCTCAACGTGAGTGAGATCAGGATCTGAAATCATCGGGTTTTCACCCATGATATAGAGACCTTTTATATCTCCCTTGTGTGCCGCATCCATGATCTCCATGATTGTCAGACCCGGTTTTGCAGGCAGTGAAACATCCCATGCCTTTTCAAACTTTGTCCTGGCGTCATCGCTGGCGACCTGTTGATATGCCGGGAAGACATTGGGGAGAGCGCCCATGTCGCAGGCGCCCTGGACGTTGTTCTGGCCCCTGAGGGGATTGACACCGCCCCCTTCTATGCCGACATTGCCGCACAGCATAGCCAGGTTCGCGCAGGATTTTACATTGTCGGTGCCGTGTGAATGCTGGGTGACCCCCATGGCATACAGGATGGAAGCGCTCTTCGCTTCAGCGTACAGTCGGGCGGCCTTCCTGATGTCCTCGGCTGCAACCCCGGTAATTTCTGAGACATATTCGGGGGTATATTTCGCAAGGGTCTCCTTCATTGCCTCGAACCCTTCGGTGCGCTCTGCCACATATTCCTTGGCATACAGGCCTTCCTCAATGATAACGTTCATCAAGCCACTGAGAATAGCTACATTCGTGCCTGGTTTGGGGCGCAGCCAGATGTCAGCGTAATCCACGAGGCCGATCTTCCGGGGATCGATCACAATCAGCTTGGCGCCATGCTGGCGGACAGCCCTCTTTACGCACGATCCTATCACCGGGTGATTTTCTGTCGTATTCGTTCCTATTGCGAGAATTGCATCCGTAAATTCCAGCTCTTCTATGGAATTGGTCATTGCTCCTGATCCGAATGTGGCAGCCAGACCGGCTACCGTGACGGAGTGTCAGAGACGGGCGCAGTGATCAACGTTGTTTGTCCCTATCACCGCTCTCATGAATTTCTGGAAGAGGTAGTTTTCCTCGTTGGTACAGCGTGCCGATGAGAGCCCCGCAATGCTGTCAGGGCCGTTTTTCTCTTTTATGGAGGCAAATTTCTCCGCGATATAACTGTAGGCCTCTTCCCAGCTCGCCTCTTTCAGTTCCCCATCCCTGCGAATGAGGGGCATTTTCAGTCGATCGGGATTGTCTATAAAATCCATCCCGAATCTGCCCTTGGAGCAGAGCATTCCCTGATTAGGCTTGCCATAATCCCTGTTCGTTGTGACCTTGACAACCTTTCCATCACTGATATTGAGATCCATCTGGCATCCCACTCCGCAATAGGGGCATGTTGTATGCACCTTTTTCATTTCCCACGGACGCCCCTTGAATCTTGCCTGTTTGAATGTCAGGGCGCCGACGGGACACGCGTCGACACATGCTCCGCAGAATACACATTCGGAGTCTATGTAGTCCGCATCGAAGGCGGGACCAACCTTGGCCTTGGAGCCGCGCATCGAGAAGTCGAGAACCTCGTGAACCTGTATCTCATTACAAACCCGGATACATCTTCCACAGAGGATACACTTGTTGAGGTCCCGCTGTATCATGGAATTTGTGTCCTCTATTTCATATCCCGGAGAGTCAATATCAAAACGGGGTTTTTCAATGCCCAGTTCATACACGAGATCCTGAAGTTCGCAGTTTCCGTTCTTTTCACACTGGAGACAGTTATGATCTCCGGATGACCACAGAAGTTCCACCACCAGCTTCCTGGCATTTATCACCCTTTCCGTGTCGGTCATTACTATCATTCCCTGATTTACGGGCATGCAGCATGACGCCACAAGGGACCGGGCATTTTCCACTTCCACGACACATACCCTGCAGGCGCCCACATTGGTGGTCCCCTTGTAATAGCAAAGGGTGGGAATGTGTATGCCGTTTTCTCTTGCTACTTCGAGAATCGTCTGTCCAGGAGATGCCTCCAATTTTTTGCTATCAATAGTTAAAGAAAGTTTCTGACCCATTTTACGCTCCTTTGCGCCACCTCTATATTTGTAACAGTGGCAAATTCGCTTTTGCAGAGAATCTGCCTCTGAACTGTTTCCCAAACCTAACCCGCTTGAAATTATACCCCGGTTGCCGGCATTTGATCTTTCACGAGACCATACCTGCCGAGAACCGGAAGCACCATACATTATTTTTTTACTATTTTCAAGAAATATGAACTTTTCAGAGTACTTTTGATTGAGATGTCAAACGTCTCGATTTTAAAGTAAAAGTCCAGAAAACTTGCCGGTCTCATGGCGTATCATGATAAATTAATCTGGTAACAGATCGTGGTTCATAATCCATGGTTTACGAAGCCAGAGATCCAGAACCAGAAACTTTCTCCTGCCAAATTACCTGGAAGCCAATTGTGCAGTGTGAACCTTAAATCTGATACCAGTTGAGGTAGAATAAGAAAAATAGCTTGATTTCTGTGGAAGTATATTATAGTAAAAGCGCAATTTTTCCCAGACAGTGTCCATTCAGGAATAGATTTTTCAGCGGAATGGAAACTGAATACAAAAGAGGACTCCTTGTCCGGACTCAGAGTTCGGGCTATAGAGCCGTGAGGAGGGTTTATGTTGAGAAGGTACGAAACGATATTCATTACGAGGGCCGACTTGCAGTCGGATGAGATGAGCAGCCTGATTGGCCGTTATGCCGGAATTATTGCGAGCATGGATGGTAAGACGGTCAAGGTTGAGAACTGGGGCAAGCGGAGACTGGCCTATCCTATCGAGAAGATGCGAGATGGTGTTTATGTAAGGATTGACTTTGTCTCCCAGTTTAAAGTTGTCTCCGAAGTGGAGAGAAATTTCAGGATTGATGATAACGTGATAAGGTTCCAGACGGTAAAACTGAGTGACAAGGTTGATCTGGAAGAGATTGAGCGAGAGATAGAAGATGCCCGAAAGAGGGAAGAAGACCAGAGAAAAGAAGACCAGAGAAAAGAAGAGCTGAAGAAAGAAGAGGAGCTGAAGAAGAAGGAAACTGTTTCCGAAACCGCTGCTGAAGAAGTCGAGACACCTGAAGAATCGGATGGTAAAGAGTCTGAAGCGGGTGATGAGAATGTCGCGCAGGAGGCTTCATCTGTTGAGGCAGACGAGAAAAGGGCGGAGGAGGAATAAAAAATGGCATACACAGAAAATAATCGTTCAGCAACTAATCGTACAAGGCAGTCCAAGCCCAAGTTTTTTCACAAAAGGAAGGTCTGCAGGTTTTGTGTGGATTCGAATATAAAGATTGATTATAAAAATCCAGCTGTTTTGAGGGGCTTCTTGACGGAAAGAGGCAAAATCATGCCGAGGAGGATTACCGGGACCTGTGCCAAGCATCAGAGAGCATTGGCTGTGGCGATCAAAAGGGCCAGGACACTGGCTCTGTTGCCCTATGTAACTGTCAACAATTAATTTTATCCAGGTTCACCTCCAGTAAATTTTGAGATGTCTGCCGGTTGAGCAGACATCTCAAAATCTTTTAGTGAGTTAGAAATTATTTTCTGCGATTTCTTGGCAGAAAATAATTTCGTTAACGCACTTATCCCGTGTGTCGGGGTTAGGCTAACAGGTGGGGTATGTTTGGTCTGTCGGAGAGAAGTGCCCCCTATAAAGACTTTTTACTTGCTGTTGCGATCATCTCAATTGTTTTCATGGCGGTAGCCGTTAATTCGTTGCTTGGTGCGCTTGGCGCGGTGTTTGTACCGGTGCCGATATTATACTATTATTCCAAGTTGGGCAGATTACACGGTCTCCTGGTTTTTATCCTGTCTCTGACGATTGCAATGATCACGCTGCGGGCGCTGGGTTACCAGACCGGTGTTGTATACTTTTTCCTTTTAGGCTCTTTGGGTCCTGTTCTCTCGGAGGTGTTGAGGAAAAATTGGTCTGTAGAGAAGACGGTCATCTATTCTGTGGGTATTTTTCTGACTCTGAGTCTTGTCATCCTTCTTTATCTAAGCCTAGTTTCCGGAAAAACGCCATGGGGCATAATCGGAGTCCATGTGTCTGCGATGGTACAGGAAAACATCGATTTGTACTCCCGCACAGGTATTCCCACTCAATATGTCGAACTCATGAAGGAAAACTCCGACCGTATAGCGCGCGTTCTTACCGGTTTGTTACCTTCCCTTATTCTTGTGGGTGCCGCTTTTTTTATATGGCTGAATATTCTGGTGGGAAAATGGTTGTTCAGAAAGAGGGGAATGTGGTATCCTGACCTTGGTGATCTGTCCCTCTGGAAGACCCTCGATAAGACAGTCTGGCTTGTTGTGATCGCGGGTATCTTCATCCTGATTCCCTCGGAAGGATTTCGCATTCTGGGGCTGAACATAATGATTATTCTCCTTTTTATATATATGTTACAGGGCCTGGCGATAATAAATTTTTTCTTTAAGAGAAAAAACGTGCCTGTGATCTTCAGGGCCTTCGGGTATTTTTTGATTTTTGCTCAGCAGTTCCTGATTTTTATAGTTGCCGTATTGGGCCTGATTGATACATGGGTCGATTTCAGAAAGCTTGGCAAAAGATCTGAGTGACCGGTTGCCTTGCACGGTTCAATAGATGTACGAAAAGCCCACAAAATTGAAGCTCCCCGCAATCCCGTATAAGCGAGATTAGGGAAAATGTTTATTTTTTATTCGCTCGCTGTTCAGTTCAAAATATAAAGCTTCGAATAGGAGGCGTTTTTATGAGGATCATTTTAAAAAAGGATGTTGAATCTGTAGGAAAGGCAGGGGATCTTGTGAATGTTTCTGATGGCTATGCCAGGAATTTCCTGATTCCCAGAGGATTGGGTATAGAGGCCAGCAGCAAAAACATGAAAGCTCTGAAGAATGAAATGGAAACCGCGGCAAGAAGAACCACGAAGGAGAAAGAAGCAGCTCAGTCCATGGTTGAACGACTTGAGGGTGTAACCTGTACTATATCCAGAAAGGTGGGGCAACAGGATAAATTGTTCGGCTCTGTTTCCACAAAGGATATAGGAGATGCCCTGCACGAACAGGGGATAGAGATTGATAAGAGGAATATCCTTCTTGAAGATCCGATAAAAAGCCTTGGTGAATTTTCCGTAAAGATAAAATTGCATTCCGGAATATCTACCGATATCAAAGTTGTTGTTGCCGGTGAGGCATAGAATGAAAGATGTAGATTATTCACTCCACAAGGTGCCTCCGCAAAATCTGGATGCGGAGCAGTCAATCCTTGGCGGTATACTGCTGGACAATAATGCCCTGAACAATGTTCTGGAAATATTGGGTGGAGGTGATTTCTACAGCGAGGCGCATAGAAAGATATTTTCGGCAATCCTTGAGCTGTACGAGAAAAATGAACCAAGCGATCTCATTACCCTGAGTAATATACTGCGTGACAGGAAGCACCTTGAAGGCGTGGGTGGAGAGGTATATCTGGCATCTCTTGTCGACGGTGTGCCCTCTGCGGCGAATATAGCCTACTACGCAAAGATAGTTAAGGAAAAAGCCATATTACGCGGATTGATAGGCGCCGCGACCAATATATTGAATAAGAGTTATGATGCTGGATCCGATATAGACGCTGTTCTTGACGAGGCTGAGCACGCGGTATTCGAGATATCGGAAAACAAGATAAGGCCCGCCTTTTCCCCCATAAAAGAGATAGTAAGAGACACTTTCAAAAACATAGAAAAACTCTACGAGAAAAAGACTCTCATCACCGGCATTTCCACGGGATTTCAGAGGATTGACGAAATTACCTCCGGGCTCCAGAATTCCGATCTGATAATAGTGGCGGGGCGCCCCAGTATGGGGAAAACAGCCTTTGCCATAAACATTGCGCAGAACGCGGCGATTGAGAATGGCGTGTCAGTGGCCATATTTTCCCTGGAGATGTCAAAAGAGCAGCTCGCGCTCCGCATGCTTTCTTCAGATGGGAAAGTGGATTCACAGCGCATAAGGAGGGGGTTTATCGGGGATATGGACTGGCCGAAGTTGACTGCCGCAGCGGGCAGGCTTTCAGAGGCCCCTATCTTTATAGATGATACGCCCGCGATATCCGTTCTCGAGATAAAGGCAAAAGCGAGAAGATTGAAGGCGGAATCGGGGCTGGATCTGATTGTTCTTGATTATCTCCAGCTGATGCGGGGCAGGGATACTTCTGCACCTAGGGAACAGGAGATATCCGAAATAAGCCGTTCGCTCAAGGCCCTGGCCAAGGAATTGAACATTCCGGTTTTGGCCCTGTCGCAGTTGAACCGGCAGGTTGAATCGAGGACGGATAGGCGTCCGCAGCTTGCCGATTTGAGAGAATCGGGGGCAATCGAGCAGGATGCCGATGTGATAATGTTTATATACAGAGATGAGGTATACAATAAGTCGGAAGACAACCCGGAAAAGGGCAAGGCGGAGATAATCATCGGGAAGCAGAGAAATGGCCCCACCGGCGTGGCTAATATGACTTTTCTAAAGGAATATACATGTTTTGAGAATTTAGCCTATGACCGTGACGAGTTTTAGGTGTTTTACTCTCGACGACCCCGACTTGTCTGAGGTGGTTTTTGACCAGGGCGTTTAGTTTGTTATGAGTTTGGGTTCATCAGTCAGATAGGGTATCTCCACCCTCATCTTCTTCAGGGCTTCTTTCTCGATCTGTCTTGCGCGTTCCCTTGTTACGTGAAATCTGTTGCCTATCTCCTGGAGGGTTTCGGGATCATCCGCCATTATCCTGTGTCTTATGATGTATCCTTCTCTCTCGTTGAGGTTTTCCAGGGCTCCCGCTATATTTCTCTTTACCAGGGCCATTTCTTCTTTCTTTATGAGCGCATCTTCCTGGCTTTTACCCTTGTATACCAGATGATCAATATAGGTCGATTCTCCTTCGTCATCTATTGCGGCATTCAATGAGACATCGCGGTTGTTGAGACGGAGGTCCATTTCCTCTATTTCAGTTTCCTTAACATTGAGCATCTCCGCGATTTCTTTGAATTCCGGGTTCTTTTGAGAGATGGTCTGCAATTTCTTTTTCGCCTGATTCAACTTAAAGAATAGTTTTCTCTGTGCCTGGGTAGTGCCTATCTTTACAATGCTCCATGATTTTATGACGAAGTTCTGCATGTATGCTCTTATCCACCATACCGCGTAAGATATGAGCCTGTACCCCTTATAGGGGTCGAACTTTTTAACGGCATGCATAAGTCCGATATTACCCTCTTGAATCAGGTCTATGAGCTTTACACCATACTTCTTGTATTCGTGGGCGATTTTGACCACAAACCGAAGATTTGAGGTAACCAGCTTTTCGGCTGCCTGCATGTCATTATGTTTTATAAACCTCACCGCCAGCTTGAATTCTTCTTCAGCTTTCAGGAGGGGGAAACGGTTTATCTCCGCCATATAAATGTCTACCGAATCGGTTACTGCGGGCATATTCATTTTTAGTCCTCACAAAACTATAACATTTGCTCAACCTCAGGATTGTAAACATATTTTCCCCAACAGTCAAGACCTTTTGACAACACTCCAGCCGCTCACGACGTTTCATCTCCTTCTGTTCTATCCTGCGCAATACCTTACAACAACCTGAATCTCCTTGCAATTTCCGCAAATCATCCGCACAATCACCGCCTGCGAGATTGGTTAAGATCAGGGACAACAATGTCTGGCTGGCTGTCCGTCCAACTCTGCTGCTTGATGTGCAAATGCTTCTCAATGCTCTCGTTTATCCCCATCACCAACGCCAAATCCAAATAAACCGGCAATTCTGCCAGCCACGTCATCCCCGTATCTCTTTTCTCTTCTTCGTACTTGAAAGGCAGAACTCCTTGTGCCATAACAGCGTCACCTTGTTGATGATAGATTTTTTCTTCAAAATTAACCTATCCCCTTGATTTATCAAGATCAACGAGGTTTTCTATTTTTTTGATGGTGGATTAAGGACAGTTTAACGATTATTTTCCCTGACTTGACATTATTCTGATTTGTGTTTATCTTACGAACAAAACAGTAGGAAGGGGTTTTTATGAGTTCTCAGAATGAGTCGATCATGGAATTTGCGTGCAAGTTTGCAGAAGAAATAAATGCGAAGGCAATCTTGTTGTATAGTGAAGTGGCTCAGGATCTCTTTGTGCAACAGGACACCAAGACCTGCTTCGACACTATTTTGATAACCAGAGGAAGTGATAACCTCCCGCATAAAGCAGAGCTTTTTCAAAATGTTATCAATATCCCCAATGTGAATGTCACTCGTCTGGGCCAGATAAAGATCGTTATAACAAAAGGGCTTGCCACCGGATTATTCAAAAAGGGCGATAAACTGATATGCCTTACAGGTGTTCCAAAATTTGGATATATAGACAGTATATTTGTTATTGATGTGGGCAGGGAATTTGAGATTCTTACATCAGAAAATGTCTCTGATATCTTTGAAGATATCTATCCCGAGGTATTCGAGACAGTATTGAATATTGCGTTGGAACTTGCCGCCCAGGGAAGAGAAGGGCGCCCGATAGGCACTATCTTTGTCCTTGGAGATCATGAGAAGGTGCTTGAGCTGTCCAGGCAGATGATAATCAACCCGTTCATGGGATATAGGGAAGAGGAAAAAAATATTCTCGACCGGAATCTGAGAGATACCATCAAGGAATTTTCAGCTCTGGATGGGGCATTTGTGGTAAGGGGTGATGGTGTTCTTGTGACGGCGGGAAGGCATCTCAGCGCCGCCTTGGAAGGCAAGGATTTCCCCCAGGGACTGGGCAGCAGGCACATAGCTGCGGCAGGCATCACAAGTGTCACCGGCGCGATTGCGATTGCCATTTCTGAATCTACAGGCACCGTACGAATTTTTAAGAAAGGGAAGATCTTTGTCGATATTGAGAAGAGCATGGAATAGCAGTTATGAGATTTGACAAATTTACTTTAAAACTCCAAGAAGCTCTCCAGGATGCCGAAGGACGGGCAAAAAGCGGCGGCCATCAGGGGATTGATGTTGAACATATGCTTCTGGCTCTTATAAGGCAGCCCGAGGGAACCGTATCTGGGATATTGAAGAAACTTGGCAGTGAACAAAAGCGGATTGAGAGTGAACTTGAGAAAACTCTGGATGGCCTTCCGAAGGTTTCAGGCGCCGGCCAGATTTACATAACGCCAAGATTGCAAGATATATTGGACAAGGCCCTTACCGAGGCAGCAAGGTTGAGGGACGAATACGTAAGTGTTGAACATGTCCTGGTTTCGATTGCTGATGATAAAACAGGGCCTGCCGGAAAGGTGCTTCAGAAAAGTGGCGTGACCCGAGATAACATCCTGAAGGCGCTGGTGGACATAAGGGGCAACCAGAGGATTACCGATCCGAATCCGGAGAACAAATACCAGGCCCTCAAACGTTTCTCCCGGGATTTCAATGAACTGGCCCTGCAGGGGAAGTTTGATCCGGTCATAGGGAGGGACGACGAGATACGCAGGATAATGCAGGTGCTTTCACGGAGGACAAAGAACAACCCGGTGCTCATCGGCGAGCCCGGTGTTGGCAAGACAGCGATTGTGGAAGGCCTTGCCCAGCGTATAGTTAACGGTGACGTGCCCGATAATCTGAAAAGCAAACGGGTGGTAGGCCTGGACATAAGCTCCCTTGTGGCCGGAGCTAAATATAGAGGAGAGTTTGAAGACCGTCTAAAGGCCGTGCTTAAGGAAGTGACAGAGACCAATGGAGAGATAATCCTGTTCATTGACGAATTGCATACAATGGTCGGTGCTGGCGCCGCTGAAGGTGCCATTGATGCCTCGAACATGTTGAAGCCTGCCCTCGCAAGGGGTGAGTTGCATTGTATAGGCGCCACTACCCTGAACGAATACAGAAAATATATCGAAAAAGACGCCGCGCTTGAGAGGCGATTTCAACCGATCATCGTGCCAGAACCCACGGTGGAAGATACTATTGCCATTCTCCGGGGTTTAAAAGAGAGATATGAGGTCCACCACGGGGTGAGGATCAAGGATTCTGCCATTATTGCCGCCGCTACGCTTTCAAACCGCTATATAAGCGACCGGTTTCTGCCCGACAAGGCAGTGGACCTGATAGATGAATCAGCTTCCTGTCTCAGGATTGAACTGGACAGTCTCCCGTCTGAAATAGATGTGGTGGAAAGGAAGATTATGCAGCTTGAAATTGAAAAGGAATCCCTGAAAAAAGAAGATGACAAGATGTCGAAAAAGAGGTTTGACGGCATAGAAAAAGAACTGGAACAGTTGAGAGAGTCCGGGGACGAAATGAAGCAACAGTGGTTTGCTGAGAAGAAGGCCATCAAGGAAATCCAGTCGATCAAAGAAAAAATAGAGGAATACAAGGCGTCAGAACAGAATGCCCAGAGGGAAGGTAATCTGGCAAAGGCGGCAGAAATTCGATACGGTACATTAGTAAAACTGAACAGTGAGCTGGAAGAGAAAACCGCGAGGCTTGAAGACCTCCAGAAAGACAAAAAGACGCTGAAAGAAGAGGTCGATGAGGATGATGTCGCGGCGGTTGTCGCAAGCTGGACCGGCATTCCCGTGGCCCGGATGATGGAAGGTGATGTGGAAAAACTAATCCACATGGAAGAGCGGTTAAAACAGAGAATTGTCGGTCAGGATGAGGCTGTTCATGATATTTCCAATGCCCTGAGAAGAGCCAGATCCGGGCTGCAGGATCCCGACAGGCCTATCGGATCATTTATTTTTATAGGGCCGACAGGAGTGGGAAAGACCGAACTGGCCAAGGCACTTGCGGAATTCATGTTCGATAATGAAAGGGCAATGATCAGGGTGGATATGTCCGAATTTATGGAACGACACTCCGTTTCCCGATTGATCGGGGCGCCTCCCGGCTATGTGGGGTATGATGAAGGAGGCTATCTTACCGAAGCCGTCAGGAGGAAAGCATATTCGGTAATCCTGTTTGACGAAATAGAAAAGGCGCATCAGGATGTGTTCAATATACTCCTCCAGATACTTGATGATGGAAGACTTACAGATGGACATGGCCGGACTGTTGATTTCAGGAACACGATAATCATCATGACATCCAATATAGGCAGCCAGTGGATGCAGGATTTGTCATTGGGGGAAGAAGAAAGACAGCAAAAGACCATGGAGGCATTAAGGGAGACCTTCAGACCTGAGTTTCTGAACAGGGTTGATGATATAATCAATTTCAAGGCGCTTACCATAAGTGATATCCGTAATATAATCAGTATTCAGATCAGGTTGATACAAAAGAGGCTCCAGGCCAGAAAGATCCATCTTGGACTGACGGACAAGGTCAGGGAATACATATCAGAAGAGGGATACAGCCCGACATATGGCGCGAGACCCCTGAAAAGAGCTCTTCAGCGGATTATAGAAGATGGTCTAGCCACAAAGATACTGGGGGGGGATATCGTAGAGGGTGACGATATAATAGCCGATACGGACGGAAACGGCGAAATCGTCTTTACGAAAAGTTCCAAGCTGTAGGCCCAGTCCTCTGATCCGTCGTCTATCTCTGCGGGTGACTCCGTCCGTGGACATTCTCGGATGTTTGTGTTAGTTGTTATTTCCGATAAGACGAGATCAAAAGTACCATTCTGGAGGTAACCATGACTGAGAATAACGGTGAAAAGGGATTTGTTATAAAAGATAGAAGAATGTTTGATGAAGACGGTAAAACGCGCGAGGACGTGACAAAGGAGGCAGAGGATACAAAGCCCGACCGGCAGCCCGAGCAGAAGCCTGAAGGAGAGGCCCAGGAGGCCAAAAAAGAAAAGGCCGAGCAGAGGAAAGAAGAGCACTATCAAGTGCCCGAGATGAATTTCCATAATTTCATACTCTCCCTGTATACGTCGGTGATTTTCAACTTGGGGGAACTGGCCGACCCTGTGTCGAATAAGAAGGAGAAAGACCTTAAAGCGGCGAAGCAGACAATAGATATCCTAGGCATGTTGAAGGAAAAGACAGAGGGGAATCTTGATAACAGAGAGAAAGAATTGTTAGATGGCATACTGTCTGAATCAAGGATGAGGTATGTGAAAGAATCGGAGAAGTCGTGATCGTCAGACAGTCTCCGGCAAAGGTGAATCTCTTTCTCAGGGTTTTAAGAAAAAGAGATGATGGTTACCACGATATCCTCAGTCTCATGCAGAGAATAAGTCTTTGCGATAAGATGAGTTTTGATCTCAAAGGTAACAAAATAGTGGTGAAGTGTCCTGGGAGCTCGCTTCCAGAGAATAGAGATAATATAGTCTACAGGGCGGCCGAAGTCATTCTTTCTGATATTTCCCCTAATTCGGGCGTGGAAATCACGATATACAAGAGGATTCCCATAGCGGCGGGATTGGGGGGTGGAAGTTCGAATGCTGCAACCGCCCTTGTCACTCTTAACGAGATGACGGGAACAAAGTACAGCACAGAAGAACTTATGCGAATGGGGACTGAACTTGGAGCGGATGTCCCCTTTTTTATTTTTGGAAAAACCGCCCTGGCTTCCGGCATAGGCGATTGTCTCAAACCAGTAGAAGGTATTCCCGACTTATGGTTTATATTAGTTAATCCCGGCTTTGAAGTTTCCACCAGGGATATTTATGGAAATTTAAAATTGGGATTGACAAAAGAACCAATAAAATATAGGATGCCCCGATTTATGACGTTGTCCCATATTGCAAAAGGGCTTTACAACGATTTGGAAAAAGTATCCCTGCGGTCTTACCCTGTATTGTCAGATATCAAGGAACTCTTAGTGGCAAACGGGGCCTTGGGTTCTTTGATGTCGGGAAGTGGCCCCACAATCTTCGGTATTTTCAGGAACGAAGCGGATGCGAAGAGGGCCGAGTGTAACTTAAAGGAAGCTCGAATCGGATCGATATTCAGGGTGTGCTCGATATAATGGGGCGTCGTCAAGCGGTAAGACACAGGACTTTGATTCCTGCATCCGGAGGTTCGAATCCTCCCGCCCCAACCAGTTTACAAGAAAGAAGGGCATAGATGTTAGAGAGGATGAGAATATTTTCGGGGAATTCCAACCGGGTTCTTGCTGGGGATATCTGCAGAAAGCTGGGAATATCTCTGGGTAAGGCCAATGTTTCCACATTCAGTGACGGTGAAACGAGAGTTGAAATAGATGAAAATGTAAGGGGAATGGATGCATTTATTGTACAGTCCACTTCCACACCGGTAAATAACAATCTGGTGGAACTCCTCGTAATGATAGATGCCTTGAAGAGGGCGTCTGCCGACAGGATAACCGCTGTTATGCCCTATTATGGTTATGCCAGGCAGGACAGGAAGGCTTCACCTAGGGCACCCATCACGGCGAAACTGGTGGCGGATCTGCTTACCGCGGCCGGTGCAAACCGCGTCATGTCGGTGGATCTTCATGCCGGTCAGATACAGGGATTCTTCAATATACCCGTCGACAATCTCTACGCAACCCCTATTCTCCTTGAATATGTAAAACGCAATTACTCTACTGATCTTGTCATAGTTTCCCCGGATACAGGGGGCGTTGTAAGGGCAAGGGCTTTTGCGAAGAGGCTGGGCGCTACGCTGGCGATTGTCGATAAGCGAAGAGACGTCCCCAATGAATCACAGGTGATGAATGTTATCGGTGATGTGAAAGATAGGAGGGCGATCATTCTTGATGATATGGTTGATACGGCAGGTACAGTGACTCAGGCTGCCGATGCCATAAAAAATGAAGGAGCGCTAGAAGTTTCTATCTGCTGCACCCATCCCGTGCTGTCGGGACCGGCGATAGACAGGCTGGAATCTTCAATCATAAAAGAGGTCATTGTGACGGACACAATTTCCCTGCATGATAAAGCGAAGTCTTGCGAAAAAATAAAAATACTTTCAATAGCGGGAGTGTTGAGCGAAGCGATAAAAAGAATATATTACAATGAATCTATAAGCTCACTTTTTAGTTAGGAGTTGGAAATGAAAACAGTTGCATTAAGTGCTCAGGTACGTGAGGGGGTCGGAAAAGGTCCTTCGAGGAGGCTGCGAGCGGAGGGGCTCGTGCCCGCAACATTCTACGGGTATCAGGCTGAACCGATCGTGATCAAGGTGAATTCTTCCGAACTGGTAAAGATCCTGGTCGGGGGGAGGGGAGAGACGGTTTTTGTGAAGCTCGGCATACAATCTGGCACGAGCAAGAAGATCGAAAAACTCTCGGTTATCAAAGACCTCCAGATTAACACGATAAAAAGAAAGCCGGAACATGTCGATTTCTATGAAATCAGGATGGACAGGACCCTCACCGTGGATGTCCCCGTTCTCTTTTCGGGTGTCCCGTTGGGCGTAGAGGATGGTGGCGAGCTGCAACAGCTCAAGAGAGACGTGAAGGTGTCGGGTCTTCCCTCCGATCTCCCCGAATCTATTGAGATAGACATCAGTCACCTTACGATAGGAGATTCCATCAAGGTTGCTGATCTTGTTGTTGAAGAGGGAATTCAGCTTCTCGACAATGATGATGTGGCCATCGTAGCCGTGGTACCCACCCGGGTGAGCCTGATGACAGAAGAAGTGGCTGGCGGTGAAGGGGGAGTGGACACCGAAGCGGAGGAGGCGACTTCCGTATCGGAAGGTGAAGAGGAACAGGCCTAGTAGTGGCGGTTCTCCGACAGGGGGACAGGTGAAACTTATAGCTGGACTGGGAAAT
>CAZSYH010000028.1:0-24602 GCA_964610735.1 uncultured Syntrophaceae bacterium
GGCCCAACCCCCTCAAGAATTTTTGATAGATGAAGCACTCTTCGTTGTCCATGGCGGCGCTGCCGATGGAAGCTATTCCATCGGTCCTGTTCACCACCTGGCCCTTTGCGTTCTTAAAGGTAAAACTTGCGTCTCTGCTCTTCTTGACGTTCCTGGCGATCTTGTCAATCATCCACTCCCAGGATTTTTCCTCCCACTTGTCGGAATAGGGCGCCCGGTAGAGCGGCTTGTCAAGACGATTCTTGTTTACCGAAAGCTGATAGATGGACCCTCCCTTACTACAGAGAGATCCTTGGTTTACAGGGTGATCCGGGTCTCCCTCAGTGTTGATAACCTTCCCGTTTCTGGAGGACACGATGATCCCGCATCCAACGGCACAGTAAGGGCAGATCGTGGTGGTCTCTTTAGCGTATTTAATCTTTAACGGCTGCGCGTGAGCTACCACAGGCTTCAGATTAATGCCTATTCCGCTCGCCACCAGCGCAGTACCGGAAATCTTCAAGAAACCTCTTCTGCTGACATCCATAACAAGCACTCCTTCCTTAAAGTTTTGATAAGAATACAATCAGTTACTTGTCCCCTTTCCAAACATGGGAGGCATTACCGTTTCCAGTCATACCCATTGTCCACTCTTCATGGAATACGTTCTTTAGAAAAAGCAGATCGGAGAATTTGACAATCACTAATAATCAATATCAATGACCGATATCAATGACCGATATCAATAGATCAGCTAGCTCCTAGCAATCACGAACCGAAATGTCAAGATTATTCTATAAGAATTTTTGAAAGAAGTTGATCAAGGAATGGTGGTTTAATGATTTTCCTTTTCGGCATATCCGGTTACCATGGCGATAAAATCGGCAAAGACTGTATGGCCGGTAGTGGCAAGGTAGAGATGCGCAACAAAGAAAGCGGCAAAAATGACGGCCATAATGTAATGAAAGACGGCCACAACTTTCAGCCCACCGATAAAAAGAATAAAGGACGAAAAATAAGATGGGTAGAGATAGAGGATACCGCTTATCAGCAGAATAGGCATCATGAAAAACATAAAGCTGAAATAAGTTGCTTTTTGCAGTGGGTTGAATTTGTTGTCCTCAGATTGAGCGTAGGGATGTGGTCTGTTTTTGAAGATATCATAGGCATAGAATTTTGCCTGCACAATCATCCCCGGATGTATATCTTTTCCCCTTATTATATAATGTGACACACGCCTGGAGATCAGATTGTACAATAGCCACAGGAAAAAATCACAGACCAGCAATATCCCTGCCCAGTTATGTAAAGATATGGCATTTGAAAAACTCCCGAAGAAATTAACACTGCCCGGCCAGTGTATCTGAACTCCTGACAATATTAACAATATAACCAGTATGGCATGTATCCAGTGCCATGCACGTTCGGTGATCGGATGTAAATAAAGTCTCTCAGACATTTTACCATTTTCTCCTTCTGCTTATGAATCTCAGTGTGCCGTGTATAGCACATCCCGCAAAAGTTAAAAGTATCAGCAGGATTCCGAAAACATCAAGGGCCGGTATTCTGTTGCTTCCCACAACATAATTACCCTTTTCTATAATCTCTTTATTTGTAAAACCCCAGTTTGTTAGTGAATATTCAGGCGTACCTTCGGCTGTCGTCAAAAGTACACTGTCTTCTGAATGACACTGCTGACAATCTCTTATTGGAGATTGTAGCGAAGGATTGTGGCATGTCAGACAGTCCATCTTTTGCAGGTGAAGTTCAGGCTGTTCCAACCAGTTATGCCTCACAGACGGAGCGGGTTTAAGAGGTACGACAACATCTTTGTTTGCTTTGACTTCCCATGACTCAAGATCTTTCTTTGTCAGGAAGAGTTTATTATTTCCATGACACGCAAGACAGGTTTCATTTTGCGGGGTTTTAAGCTGAACATTATGCGGCGTGGCAAATTTCCAGGTCGGAGCTTTGTCCATATTGGTTAAGGCATCTTTGGCATAAAAATCAAACAGACCCGGGCTTATCGGTACGTGGCGAACCGTCACATATTTTTCAGGTCTATCTTCAGTAGTTTTAGGATTAAGACCTATCTTGAAATCCATCTTTGAAGGCTCTGTTTCAAAATAAGGCACACTTGATTGGTCTTTGCCGACATGACAGCTGTAACAGTTTTTGTATGGCACGGAATGACAAACTTGGCAGCTTACCTTGCCCTGATGAATGGCATGGTCCGGATGCACAAGATCTTTAGCCTGTTTATCATCTTCCCCCTTTTCAGAGCCTGCCATCTTATGACAGTCTTCACAGCTCGCCCTGTTTGCAACCTCATACCTGTCGAAAGGTTCCGTACCCATACCACTTCCATGCATTTCATCGCCGGAATGACATTCCTTACATGACAGACCATGTTTACTGTGATGAACATCAGCAGGTATTCCCTCATTTTCTCCATGGAATTCTTTTCCAACCCTGCTTCCGTGACATGAGGTACAGTTTGTGTCGACGGGAGGTGTCTTCTGGAAAAGGTGTCCCTCTATGAATCCACCCTCAACGGAGGCGGGACGGCTGACGTGACACTGACCGCAACTGCTGTGGCACGCGGAACAATGTGTCCCCATTGCGCTGTCAATCTTGTCGCGTACACAGGGATCCGAGCTTGCTCTGAGATATATTTTATTTTTGAAGGGAGCAAGGGTTACGTGAAGATTTGTTTTATTTTTCCCCGTTATTTCCGGATGACCACCTTCATCATCCATTGCATGGCACTCACCACACGTTTTTGAGGGATCGGGATAAGTGGGATCCTTTAGCATCCCTTCATGAGCTGTCATATAATCGTTACTCTCGGGATTACCACCATGGCATTTTTCGCAGGACACCTGCCCGTGCACATCTTCATCTTCATCCAGAAAATCTGTGTCTACCAAAACCTTCTCGTATGGCTCCAACGGAGCCACAGCTCCGCCTCACCCCTCGCCTTTTGATTCGGCAGGCTCTTCGACTTCCGGTCTTGATGCCGCAATATCCCTGGTAATTGTAAGCAGGTTTTTCATGCTTGTATGGCACGACACACAACCGCTTTCTTCAGCACCGGCAAACGTGGCTGAATTAGATAAGATAAAGGCAAAAACGGCAAAGAATATTACAAATAATTTTATACACTTCTTACGCACGACACACCCCAGTTCTGATCCAATTTCCATCCTCCGCCAGCCATACTATAATTATACTCTCTGCGCAATGATCTATGTCAATAAAATCAATATTAAATATCAAAAAACATTGCTGGGCGAAAATACTTTTCCCCCAGAATCATATCAAAAATAGCTGTGAAGACCGGAAAGGACATAATTAACTCCGAGATAGGTAAAAATAACGGCAATAAAACCGATTATTGACACCAGAGACATCCGAACGCCTCTCCACCCCCTCGCAAGATGGGTATGGAGAAACGCGCCGTAGATCAGCCATGTAATCAACGACCATGTTTCCTTTGGATCCCACCCCCAGTACCTTCCCCACGCCCGGTCAGCCCACGCGGCCCCAGTAATAATACCCACAGTCAATAATACAAAACCTATTGATATCATCTTATAGGTTACTTCGTCTAAAAAAGACGCATCGGGAAGCACGGCTACCTTTATCTTGATCTTCAGCAGGTACAAAAGGCTCGTTCCAAACGCGATGACAAAACAGGCATAGGCGAGAAAGCAGCTGATAACATGACTTATCAGCCAGTTGCTTTGCAGGGCGGGGATAAGCGGCTGAATCGCGCAGTTGACACTGCCGGACAGGGAGGCATACGCTAATATTAAAAACGCGAAAAAAGCAGCGAGCATACCAAAGAGACTGTTCCGGTAACGTTTTCTCATTATCAAATAAACAAAAACAATGGACCATGAAAAAAATACCAGGGACTCATAGAAATTTGAGAGGGGCGCGTGTCCAATGCCCAACTGGTACGAATGAATCCAGCGCATAATTATCGCCGACGTTTGGAGCGTTAATCCGGCAACGGTAATTATCAAGGCGCATTTATCCACAGGTTTCTTATGAAGTACGATGGAGACAAGAAAAACAAAGGCGGCAAAAAAATAGGCGAATGTTACTATACTGATAAGAAAGGTATCGTTCATTTTATTTTACTCTACCGTAATTTCCCTGATTAGCCCTTCCAGTTTATCCTCAAATGTTTTTCTATTCTTGCTGACACCAGCAGCAATAGAAATTTCATATTTCTCCTGTGAACCTGAAATCCTCAACCATATTCTTTTGTGGGTAAAAAACAGACTCAACACAAAACCTATCAAAATAAGACAAAACCCTATCCACACAAGAGGGACCCCCGGATCTTTGCTGACCTGAATACCCGTGTAATAAAGGGTATTGAAGTCTTCCAGTGTAAAGGTAAAGCCACCCTTTTGCTGTTGATTGGTGTTGCGTCCATTTTGAAATATCCAGAATATATCGTGTGCCTTTCCCGGTTCGAGGAAAACTCCCAGTACCGAGGGGCCCATGCTGTTTTGGTTCTGTACAAATCTGGCTATTGCAAAAGAATTATTGCTTTCCGGCAGAGCAGTCTTCTTCATGACATTCAACTTTAATACAGTTTTTTTCCCCGTTTGATTGTTTCTCGCTCCAATCAAGAAATCTGTTTCCCCGGCAACGCCATATGTTGCCTGGCAAAACTTCAGCCCCCTGTAAACAAAGGGATGATTCACTCTCATTACTCCGGAGACAACTTTTTCCCCATCATCTATTATCGTTAAATCAGTCTTGTATTCTTTAGGCATACCCGTTTCATAAAACTCGACGTCAAAATCATCACATCTGACCTCAAAACTTAGCTTCTCCGGTCCCTTTTCTCCGAACAGTATTACCGTATTAGATTTATTGCCTTCAACGATATTCATCTGGCCGTTAAACCCCAGCATGGTTCCTATCACCCCCCCCGCCAGTATCAGAAGAATGCTGATATGGACAAGGATCATCCCCAACCTTGAATACTTCCCTGTTTCCGAAAAGAAGTAACTTGTACCATCCTTGACCCTCTTTACAGGATTTCCAACGAGTGATTGTATGAGTATCTCTGATTGCCGTTCAATCTCGGGCAGCTCTTTTTTACTCTGAAAGGTTTTCCGAATCTGCAATGATCTGAAAACCGTGTCGGCAATCTCTTTTTTTTTCGTAGAAATCAGTTTAATAGTGCGGGGAATTTGTTTGGACGTACAGACAATGATATTTATTGATAACAGGATCAGGAGAGCTGTAAACCACGAGGAGTGGTACATGTCGAATACATTGAAAAACTTTAAAGCAGAGTAAAGATTCGGGCTGTATAAAGCTTTGTACCTCTCCACGGGCAGACCCTGCTGGATTATCGTACCCATGATAGAAGTAACTGCAAGAGACAGAAACAAGAAAATGGTGAGACGTATAGAGGAAAACAGTTTATTTAGCTTCTTCAGCATGTCAGTAATCCCAAAATGAAAAGAAGAATTTTTCTACTACAGATTAGAGAATGGAGTCAAGAAGCAAGACAGTAAATCAGCGGTATTAAACCCTTATCTTTTTAAGTAACGTAACAAAATTACTAAATCTTATCAATGGTTATATTAGACAGTCCGTCTTTTTCGGTCTCTATTTTAAAAAAATCCCATCAGAAAATATGATTGACTTTTCTTCAAAAAATATGTTAGCAAGGAAAGCCCGTACTTGGTACTGAGTATAAAAATTTTCGGAGGTTGAATCATTATGCGTAAACAGATGCTTGTTAAAAAGAGTTTGACTATTTTCTTTATTTTGCTTTTCACCCTTTCGTTATCCGCTGCCTGTCTGGCGGATATGACTTCCGCGGATTTTATAAAGGAAGCAAAAAAAACGGTAACGGAAATATCGGTTGCTGATGCCAAGGCCGACATAGATGCGGGTAAGGTAGCGGTTGTTCTTGACGTTAGAACGGCCAAAGAGTTCAAGGCTGGTCATCTTCCAAAGGCAATAAACATTACGCGCGGTCTCTTGGAATTCGAAGTGACAAAGAAAATCCCCAATAAAGCCAGTTATATAATCTGTTATTGCAAGTCAGGGGGTCGTTCATGTCTCAGCACCTACACATTAGGACAGATGGGGTACACAAATGTCAAAAGTATGGCTGGTGGCTGGAAGGCATGGGTAAAGGCAGGATATCCTGTAGAATAACAAAGCAAGAAGATAATACCGGATATTAAAAGGGAATAGCTCTTTTTGGGGTTATTCCCTTTTTTATTTTTGACGACCTTTTAAATTCCGACTCATCGGGACTACATTCTGCTGCATTTTTCGTTACTGCGAAGTATCGTAAGTATCTCTCTCTCCTAAGGATTTGCGCACCTTGTCCGGAGGCCTCCCGAAGGGATGCAACATAATAAAACTATTTCTTGTAGAGAAGTGTTCCGCTTGGTGTTGGCGCGTTTCCATTTGGCCGCTTTTTACTCTGCAGTCCAATCTTGACCTTTTTACAAGTGCATTATTTTTAATGATTGCGGATGATCTGACACTATAATATGATACTACTAGATTTTTTGCCCGGCACGTATTGTCGGCAAGGTCTGAAAACCCTGATTTTATCCAAATGGTCTCTACCGGAAGAGCAACAAAATGATAAAGATGGGTGACATATCCCGGCACATCCATAAACACCTGTCAGGCCGCAGTCTAAACCTTCACATTGAAGATGTAAGAATTGGGCTTGGTTATGTCGGCGTGCTGCTGGAGGGGGACAGACCGGGTCTGTCCGCTCTGCTGAGGAACGAGCTGCCACCCGGATGTGGAACCTTCAACAAAGCAGGAACATTGGCAGGATCTGCGGCTTCAGAACTTTTAGACCTTCTCGTCAATGGCAGAAACCCCCTGGAAAAGGCGCTGGGTCTGGCCACAGCAAACGCGTTGATCTGCACTGATATTGCCGAAGAACCGGAAAAGGATTCCATAGCTCTGATGAATCTGTCCCCCGCGGATGGGGTGGCCATGGTGGGATATTTTGGTCCTCTTGTGGGGCGAATAAAGAAAACGGGGGCAAATCTCCACATCATAGAAAAAGATCCAAATCGCATGGAAATCCCGGGCAGGAAAGAGATAGACAGCATTCTCGAAAAATGCAACGTAGCAATTATTACCGCCACTTCGATCCTGAATAACACCATTGAGGGAGTTCTCAACGGGCTCGGGAATCCAAGGCACGTAACAATAATGGGACCCTCCACACCCATGTTCGGTGAGGCATTCGCGGGGACACCGGTAACACATCTCGGCGGCTCCGCGATACTGTATCCCCGCAAGATCATGCAGATTATATCGGAGGGTGGCGGCACGCCAAACATGCGCCCCTTCCTTCGGTTTATAGACAGGAGAATCAAATGCGCAAAACGTCCGGAGGAAACATGATCCCTGTAGTATCTTTTGTGGGCAAATCGGGGTCCGGAAAAACCACCCTAATCGAAAAAATAATACCGGAACTGATACGGAAGGGCTGGCGTGTGGCAACAATCAAACATTCTCGCCATGGCTTTGACATCGACCGGGAGGGAAAGGACAGCTGGCGCCACAGGAAGGCGGGTGCGCGAATGACCGTTATGTCATCCCCTGAACAGATTGCCGTCATTGAAAATCCTGAAAGAGACCTCTATATCGAGGAGTTGAGAGACCGGTACATCCATGGCGTCGATATTGTCCTTACGGAGGGATTCAAGGGGAACGCATACCCAAAGATAGAGGTCTTCCGCTCCGTCCTGAAACGGGAGATGCTCTGTTCAAAAGAAGACAACCTGATTGCCGTTGCCGGCGATGAAGATATGAATATTGATGTTCCCTGTCTCAATATCGACGACGCGGAAGGAATCGCGCAACTGATAATAGACCTTTTTCTGGACAAAACGCGGACAAATGACTGAATTCGATTATCTCAAGATTGCAAAATGGGTGCTTATCGTGTTGCTGGCGGGTTTCATAGGACAGTTTGGAAAAAGCCTGGCCAAGCACCTTATGGAAAAGGCCCGGCTAAAAAAGCAAGGCCTGTCCCAATCTGAAGAAACAATGCATAGCCCTGGCAGGGAGTATATCAAAGGCTCCCCAACCGGAGTGAAAGAGCGGCCAACAGACGCAGGTCAGGATATATCTCAGGAAGAAAAGGCCAAACAGGGGAAAAAACTGGCCAAAACCCTGGCAAAACAGCGAAAAAAGGGGGCAAAAGCCCTCAAAAAACAGGGCGATCTGTAATCTGGACGCGCTCCTCTTGGAAACAACCCACCGCAAATCCGCCCACACGAGAAGAGCGGCATTAGACGGTGATGATAGACAGAGAATCGGTGCTTCCCTCGCCTTTTGAAAATCTGCCCTCCGTCATGATTACATATTCGCCTTTCTGGATAAATCTTCCCTCTTTCAGTTTGCCGAGGATGGTGTCAAGCCACCCGGTGTGAGCCGTCTCCATAACGGTGGGATAAACTCCATAGGAAAAGAAGAGAAATTCACATATACTCTTTTGGGGGTTGGAGGCTATGATCCAGCCTTCTGGTTTGAACCGGGCGATACGTCGTGCAGTTGTCCCTGTTTCTGTCGGGGTTATTATGAACTTCGCATCCAGCGCCATTGCTGTTTCAGAGACGTTGAGAGATATCATATCGGGTACGGTAATTTGTCCTCTGCGGAAGTCTTCATGCAGGAGATTCCGGATAAAGGCTGAAGACCTGATGGTCCTTCGCCTGTTTTCCGTGACAGCGGCAATACGCGCCATCATTGAAACCGTCTCGACAGGATACTTTCCTATCGCAGTCTCTTCGGAAAGCATGACAGCATCTGTACCGTCAAGAATAGCATTGGCCACATCGGTGGTCTCGGCCCGTGTAGGCCTTGTATTTTCCACCATCGATTCCAGCATCTGTGTTGCCGTGATGACAGGACGGCAGGCAATGTTTGCCTTTCTTATCAGCTCTTTCTGCAGCGCCGGGACCTCTTCAATGGGCACTTCGACCCCGAGGTCTCCTCTCGCAATCATCAGGGCATCAGCCGCCTTCAGGATATCATCGATATTGTCCACAGCGCCAGCCCTCTCAATCTTGGCCACTATATATATCTCTTTGCTTTTCTTCCGGGCGAACTCCCTTGTCCGCAGGATCGCCTCCGCCGACTCAATAAAAGAGACGCCAAAGGCGCCTATCCCCTCATTGAGGGCAAATCCCATCAGTTCAAAATCTCTTTCTGTAGGAGAGTCCTCAAAGAGGCGCGCGCCTGGAAGATTCAGCCCCTTTCCTGAAAGCAGCTGGCCTCCCGAAACGACCCTGCAGGCAACTTCCGTCCCCTTGACCTCGATGACCTCGAGTTCGATAAATCCATCGTTGAGATAGATTACGCTTTTCGGATGAACACTTTCGGTAAGCCTGCTGTAGGTCACCGGTATACGATTGCCTGTGTTGTGAACCTGCTCTGTTGTAAGTGTTACTAAGCTCCCCTTTTCGAGGAGCATAGGTTCATTTTTAAGGATGCCCACCCGTATTTTCGGTCCCGGGAGATCAACGAGAATAGGCACTATCCGGTTAACACCCGCTGCGGTTGAGCGGATAAGCTGTATATCTTTTTTGTGGTCTTCGAATGTTCCATGGGAAAAATTAAGACGGGCGATACTCATACCGCTTTCCAACATATTCCTGAGGACCTTTTCGGAATGCGACGACGGGCCTATCGTACAGATTAGTTTTGTCTTGCAGCATGGCAGCAAAAGTTTCATAAAAAAGTGGCTCCTGACTGTCCGAATTTTATAGATATCAACGTTGATGGATTCGTGAAAAGCTCCATAATTACGACATGCCGGGATCGGGATTATAATGGAGAATAACGTGTAGCGCAACCACTCAGGCATCAAACATCAATTTGATAATTAAAATCCCGGAATTTTTTACTTGATGTTTGGTATAATTTAAGGTTATTTAGGTGGCATTTTGCAAGTGAGCCATAATTTTAAGCAGTATAAATTTTATAAGTTTTAAGAAGGAGGAAGCAGAACAAATGACACAAGAGAAAGTAATGAACCGGTGGTATGTTGTTATCGGCGCTGTATTAATCCAGTTGTGTCTCGGCGCTATTTACGCGTGGTCGGTCTTTACACCCAAGCTGACCCTGCCCCTTGCTCAGGGCGGGACGTATGGGTTCAGCGCTACTCAGGCGGCATGGATCTTTTCCATTGGCCTTCTGGTATTCGCGGTTACAGTGGTTATTTCCGGAAAACTGATTGGAATAATGGGTCCGAGAAAGCTGGCATCCATCGGTGGAATCGTCCTTGGCGCCGGGTACATCCTGGGCGGCCTGTTCGGATCTTCATTTCTTACCCAGTTGATTTTCATCGGGATCGTAGGCGGCACCGGTATCGGACTTGCCTATGTCATTCCCATTGCCGTTGGGGTGAAGTGGTTTCCAGACAAAAAAGGGCTGGTCACTGGACTGGCCGTCGCCGGCTTCGGTTTCGGCGCTACAATATGGGTCAAAGCAGCCGGTTCCTGGTTCGGCCTGATAGACAACCTGAACTTCTTCGGTCTCGGAGGTGTTCAGAGTGTATTTCTGCTCTACGGAATAATTTTTCTCATATTTGTCGTTATAGGCAGTGTTGTGATGATTGACCCGCCGGAGGGTTATGTGCCGGAGGGATGGACTCCCCCTGAGCCGTCAACCTCAAACCAAGGCATCTCGGCTTTGGGAATGACCGACTTTACACCGGGTGAAATGGTTAAAACCCCTCAGTTTTACATGACATGGGTTACGTTCCTTTTTTCAGCCATCGCCGGCCTGATGGTCATCTACTGCATCAAACTGTTCGGCATTGATTCATTGAAAGCCGCCGGAATGACCGCTGCCGCCGCCTCTGCCGCGGCCGGCACAGCCATGGCCCTGTACGCGATCTTCAACGGTCTCGGCCGTATCATATGGGGAATTGCTTCTGACAAAATCGGGCGTAAAGTGTCTATTTTTCTCATGTGTCTCTTACAGGGAATCATTATGCTCCTCTTTTACAAAATGGGAGGTACAGTTGTTACGCTGATTATCGGCTCCTGTATCATCGGCTTTAATTTCGGCGGAAACTTCGCCCTCTTCCCTGCCGTAACGGCAGACTATTTCGGCAACAAAAACGTGGGGTTGAACTACGGATACATATTGCTGGCCTATGGTATCGCCGGTGTCATCGGCCCCCAGATTGCCGGATACTTCAAGGATGCCGCCAAGGGAAGCGGTGATCCTTCAATATGGGTAACTCCATTTATTGTTGCCGGTGTTGTATGCCTGCTGGGCGCGGCAATTACTTTGATGTCAAAACCCCCAAAGAAGGCATAGAACGGGAATGGATGTTAATAAGAGACGCCGCCCAGCTGGCCGGCGTCTCTTATGTTTTACAATATTTTGTCTGCTGGCAATATCAATCGGAAAAATCAAGGGTTGCCGGCATTGCCTGTACGCGCTCCCCGTAAAATATGCTGGCAAGCCGATTGAATCTTTCCGAAAAATCGGTGGAAAAAAACGTCCGGGTGCCTTCTCTGGAGAGCCTCTCTTCTGTCTCCGGGTGTCTGGCCAGATAATCCCTCAGTTTGTCTGCAATGATCGGTCCCTGGGTAAGGATTTTCACATGGGGAGGGGTGTGTCGTCTGAATGCTTCATAGAGTATCGGATAATGGGTGCATGAAAGGAGTATCGTATCTATCTCGACCTCCTGAGCAAACAGACTGTCCAGATATTCGGATACAACTACATCAGAATGTTCTTCATCCTGTTTCCCAGCTTCTACTATTGGTACCAGGAGTGGACAGGCCTGATAGAATATTCTGGCTGAGGGATCAAGCTTTTCAAACTCTTCCGTGTAGATCTTCGACTTGACAACCCCTTCTGTGGCAAGGATGCCTATCTTCCGGCACCCCCTGTCCACCAGCTCTTCGGCCGACGGTCTGATCACACCAATCACCTTCCTGTCGGGATATGCGACCGGCAGAAATTCCTGCTGGATCCTTCTCAGTGCCCCGGAAGACACAGTATTACAGGCAATGATGACCAGGCGGCACCCCTTCTTGAAGAGAAAATTCGCGGCCTGGATGGTGTACTCATACACCGTTTCCTGTGAGCGTCCCCCGTAGGGGGCCCTCGCATTATCACCAAGATACAGATAATTATATTCCGGCAGTTCCCGAACAACACTTTTCAGTACCGTCAATCCACCGAAGCCTGAGTCAAAAAAACCTATCATAATCGTTTCTTCCTTCGGGGGACTCTAATATCACAGCTTCTGGCAATATTCAAAATAATCCTTGACAGGTGTCATTAAATATACTACGTTCGGCAACTTCGCATCAGAAGATGATTACTGGCCCCCCATATGGCAAAGCGCTGTCAGGGGGGTTATTTGCTGGGGACAGCTTTATAATTGTTACTATACACAGGGAAAGCAGGAATGGACGTTAGAAAAGTAAGAAATATAGGTATCAGTGCTCACATTGACTCGGGCAAAACAACGTTGACAGAAAGAATCCTCTTTTATACAAAACGCATTCACGCAATTCATGACGTAAAGGGGAAGGACGGCGTCGGAGCTACCATGGACTCCATGGAGCTAGAGAAGGAGCGCGGCATCACAATAGCCTCGGCGGCAACATTCTGTGAATGGCAAGGGCATGAGATCAACATAATCGATACTCCCGGCCATGTCGATTTCACGGTAGAGGTTGAACGTTCCCTCAGGGTACTCGATGGAGCTGTCCTTGTTCTGTGCTCAGTGGGTGGTGTGCAGTCACAATCGATTACAGTTGATCAACAGATGAAGCGATACAAGGTCCCCTGCATCGCCTTTGTGAACAAGTGCGATCGCAGCGGTGCAAATCCTTCCCATGTCATCGACCAGCTCAGGTCAAAACTGGGACACAACGCGGTTGCCATGCAGATACCCATCGGGCTCGAATACAACTTTCAGGGAGTTATAGACCTGGTTTCAATGAAAGCGGTCTATTTCGACGGTGAGAATGGAGAGGATGTTCGCATCGAGGAGATCCCGAGCGCTCTCACACAGGAGGCCGTCGCTAAGAGGGAAGAACTGATCGACGCCGCCTCGATGTTCTCAGATGAACTCACTGAAGCCATCCTCGAAGAACGGGAGATTTCGGAAGAACTTCTTATAAGCGCGCTGCGCAAGGGAACGCTTACGCGAGAGATAACACCAGTTCTCATGGGGTCGGCTTACAAGGACAAAGGTGTTCAGCCCCTGCTCGACGCCGTGACTCAACTGCTTCCATGTCCCTCTGATATGAAAAATGAAGCCCTTGACATGGACAATGCTGAGAAACCTGTCATACTCTCATCCAACCCGGAGGACCCATCAGTGGCTCTTGCATTCAAACTGGAAGATGGTTCCTATGGCCAACTTACCTACATCCGGGTATACCAGGGCTCCATTAAAAAAGGGTCCACAATAGTCAATACCCGCACAGGGAAAAAGGTCAAGGTTGGACGCGTTGTTCGCATGCATGCCGATCAAATGGAGGATATGGAGGCCATTTCCGCAGGGTATATCGGGGCACTTTTCGGCATTGACTGCGCGTCGGGTGACACATTTGCGTCTCCTGGAACCACGCTGACCATGAGTTCCATGTTTGTCGCCGACCCGGTAATTTCTCTGTCCATTTCTCCGATAGACAACCAGTCACAGATAAATATGTCCAAGGCCCTGAACCGTTTTACCAAAGAAGACCCCACATTCAAGACCTACGTCGATGATGAAACAAAAGAAACCATTATTGAAGGCATGGGCGAACTGCACTTGGAAATCTATGTTGAGCGGATGCGGCGTGAGTATGGAGCCGAAGTCGAAACCGGCAAGCCTCGAGTCGCCTACCGCGAAACCATTACCAGAAAAGCGGAGTTTAACTACACGCATAAAAAACAGACCGGCGGGTCGGGACAATACGGCCGGGTCGCTGGATATATGGAGCCCGTCACGGAAGCTGAATTTGAGTTCGTCAACAAGGTTACCGGAGGGTCTATCCCCACACAGTTCATCTCTGCATGCGAGAAGGGATTCCTCGCATGCATGGCAAAAGGACCCCGAATGGAGTTCCCGGTAACCGGGGTAAGGGTTGTTATTAACGATGGAGCATCACACAGCGTGGACTCTTCAGAGATGGCATTTCAGGCGGCAGCGCGCGGCGCATTTCGAGAGGCTTATGCCAAGGCCAAGGCGGTCATCCATGAACCCATCATGAAGATTGTTGTTGAAACACCGACCGAATTCCAGGGTCCCGTCATGGGCCTCTTAAACCAGCGCCGCGGAATGATTGTCGGCGCACAGGATGATGGACCCATGTGTGTGATTGAAGCGCAGGCGCCACTGGCGGAGATGTTCGGATTCTCGACTGTCCTGAGATCGGCAACACAGGGAAAGGCCCAGTTCACTATGGAATTCGCGCTCTACAAACTTGTCCCCCAGTCAATCTCGGAAGAGCTGGCTGAACAGGTAGCGAAAAAGAAGAAGGGTATATAGGAAATCGGGGGCAGAATTTAAAGATCCCCCACAAACAGCGAGGAATGTGCTCGCTATTCAGTTCAAGGCGGAAGGTACAAGAACATGATAATGTTAAAAAAGGATCTCACCACCAAGCATCCCCTTGGGGTCCAGGAAGATGAAATAGATATTATCTCAAATGGTGAATTCGGCGCGGTTCTTTCACGGGCCGGCGTAGGCAAGACCGCCTTTCTGGTTCAGCTTGCCATTAACGCCATGCTGAGAAATAGAAACGTCCTTCATATAAGCATGAATGATCCTGTTGATAAGATTACATTATGGTACAAAGAACTGTTCCACCATCTTGCGCAACGCCACGCCGTTGAGGAGGCAAGCCAGCTCTGGGAATCTCTGCTGCCGCACAGGTTCATCATGACCTTCAGGGTCGCTGGTTTCAGCGTACCGAGGCTCAGGGAAAGGCTGGCGGATCTTACCGGGCAGGACATATTTCACCCTGACATGGTTATTGTTGACGGACTTGAGTTTAACGAATCAACGAGAGAATGTCTCGCGGATTTGAAGATCCTTGCCGGGGAGCAATCATTTCACGCGTGGTTCAGCGTGCATACCCATCGCGATGAAGAAACTCCTCAGGATGGCATTCCGTCTCGCCTTATGGACGTTGAGGATCTGTTTGATATCGCGCTACAGCTCCAGCCCTCGGGAACAGACATCCACATAAAGCCCCTGAAGGGACCGTCAAAAATTATCTCCGGCATGACTCATCTAAACTTGGACGCGTCAAGCATGCTCATAAAGTAGGGAAACTTTCCTCATGGAGCGTTTTGGTGTCACCCACTTAAGGTGAGATCACATCCCTTTTCCGACAGACACCTTACTTTTTCGGCAACCATTCTCTATTTCAACAGTTCCCTCGATATTACCAGCTTCATGATCTGGTTTGTCCCTTCATATATCTGGGTAATCTTTGCGTCTCTCATCATGCGCTCAAAGGGATATTCACGCATGTATCCATATCCGCCGGCGATCTGGAGGGCATCTGTGGTGACCTTCATCGCCACGTTTGAGGCAAACAGTTTCGATGACGCGGACAGGTAGCTCCTGTTCGGATCTTTATCGTCGACTAACTGGGCGGCCTGGTACACGAGGCTTCGAGCCGCATCTACCTCGGCCGCCATGTCCGCCAGCATCCAGCTGATCCCCTGAAAACTGGCGATCGGCCTGCCGAACTGTATCCGTTCCTTTGCATATTTCACGGCGAATTCCAGGGCACCTTTGGCAACCCCGCAGGCCTGCGCGGCAATGACGGGCCGCGAGGTATCGAGCGTCTTCATGGCGTAGATGAACCCCTTCCCTTCTTCGCCGATGAGGTTTTCCGCCGGCACTTCCACGTCTTCAAAGATCAGTTCGCCCGTGGGTGATCCTTTGATCCCCATCTTCTTCTCCCACTTCGCCACGGAAAAACCGGGCGCGTCGGTGGAAACCACGAAGGCGCTGATCCCTTTCACGCCCTTTGATGAATCGGTCATGGCAAAGACTGTCAGGAGATTCGCCACGGGGCCGTTGGTAATAAAGCACTTGCCCCCATTGATGATATAGGTGTCTCCCTTCTTCACCGCTCGGGTTGACATGGCGCCGGAATCGGATCCCGCCCCCGGCTCGGTCAGACAGTAGGAGATAATTACCTCACCCGAGGCAACCATGGGGCCATACTTCTTCTTCTGCTCTTCGGTACCGCCGATGAGGATCGGCTCCCATCCCAGCGACTGTCCCTGCACGATCAGGGAGGAACTGACGCAGGCACGCGCTATTTCTTCCACTGCAAGGCAAGTATATATATGACCCTGATCGGTTCCGCCGTACTGCTCGGGAACGGACAGCCCCAAAAGCCCCATATCTTGGAAGATCTGCTTAAGGTCCCAGGGAAATTCCTCTTTCTCATCAATCTCCGCCGCGCGCGGCGCAACCTTCTCATCGACCATCCTTCTGATCTGCTCGACAAACATTTTTTGCTCTCCATTATGTAACAGGTACATACCCTCTCTCTTCCTCCTGAACAACATGCCTTTTAGTGGGGCGAGCGTGTCAAAAATATCGTTGCGTGTCAAGACGATAATGGACAAACCATAGCCCCTCAAACCACGCGGCACACCCAATGCGTGATAGAATATCCTACTACGCACCGAAGAGCTTTTAAAACAACGATTTCTATTGCTGAACAGGATAGTTTGAAGTAATTGGTAGTCTCCATATAAGTCATAGAAGGATAATATATGAGATATTTGGCATTTTTTATCACATTGATTCTCCTTGCTTTTCATTGTTTATGCCTTCCCTGTTGCTTTCCCGAACAAAACATTGAGATGCTCGAGATACAAGGGGTTATGGTGTACTTCGCAAAGCCGCTTGAAGCTCCGGCTCGGGAAATGCTATCAATCTATCCCGAAGTTAAAGGAGAACTCGAAAAAATGTTAGGATGGCAGCTGGGATACAGGCCCAATGTTCTTCTGATCAAAAATCGAGACAAATTTGAAAAAATGACTGGCAGCAACCTTTTTGTCGCCATGGCCATACCACAGAAAAAACTTGTCATCATCGATTACTCCCGGATGATCCAGCCCTTTACCCTGCGGACAACGTTGAAGCATGAGCTGTGTCACCTGATTCTCCATCACCACATTAAAGATGGCACCCTGCCTCGGTGGCTTGACGAGGGCGTCGCGCAATGGACAAGCGACGGAATGGGGGAAATAATTATGAAGAGTGACCGATTCATTCTCAACAGAGCTGCCTTGACACACCGCTATATTCCACTAGAAGATTTACGCCATTACTTTCCCAGAGACGAGAACGCGCTTCTTCTCGCGTATGAGGAAAGCAAGAGCATTGTCGAGTACATAATCAGAGAATACGGAACCGGAAGAATGCTCCAGGTTCTGTATGATTTGGAAGGCGGTCAGGATCTCAATACCGCTATTTCAAATGGACTTTTCATTTCTCCGCACGAACTGGAATCTCAGTGGCACAACCACTTGAAACAACAGGTTTCCTGGCTTTTGTTTCTAAATGCCTATTTCTATCAGATCCTCTTTTTTCTTACAGCTCTTCTCCTCGCGGTAGTGGGGTCAGCAAAACTGCTGAAGCGGAGAAGAGACCGTCTGAACGAGTACGAAGAAGACGATGAGGAAAATCCTTCGGTTTAGAAATTTCATTCGAGTCTGACCCTTTTCCCCCCCCATGTTTAGATATTCACAGGGACAGGGGCGATTACAGACGAAGATGTAAACATCCAAGCCACCAGCAGGGCATTTAAGATCGCAGCGGTGTAGATGTTGCCGGTCAGCCGGTAGAACCAAGTTGATATCGATATTGCCATGACGAGTACGATGATGATGTGTGTGAGGTTAATTACAAAACCTACCAGTGCTGCCCCTGGGCCTACAAATGGGATAAATCCCCTGGTGAAGAGGGGGATATATTGAATTGCCAGTAATATGAACAGTGGAACGAGCATTGCGGAAAGGTTATACAGCAAATCATTGGCAAAGGTCCTCATAAGTGTATTCTTTTCCGGCTGTCTCATCTGTCCGTGCAGGAGAATGCCCATCTGGATAAACCCGATCAGCAGGAATGGGGAATATTCCAGGAACATCAGGAACCTGTATGGAGTAAAGTTACTGGCAAAGGGAAAGATAAACCTGAAGTCAACAATAAAGATTGCCTCCAGGATATGTTCCAATACACAGGCGTATGCGAACAGGAGAATGCCCAGAAGAATAGACTTGCCTTCCTTTGTCCTGTTGAATCTGAACCTCTTCTCATCGCTTGATATGCCCAGGTCAGTCATGGTCAGATTGTCTTTTGAGGCCCCTTTTTTAAACCAGGATTTAAAGATGAAAAATCCGATCAGGTTTATAATCACAAACCAGAACACTATACCATTGACCATCATCATCGGAAATACCTTGTCAATTCTGACAACGTAGATGTGGAAACCAAACAGGATCAGGACTATCGGGAGGTAGAAAAACATCAAAACCCCGTTGATGCCGGCGAATTTAAAATAGTTCTTGTTGCTACAAGTGTATGTGCGCTTCATGCCCGTCGCCTGGAGCGGTTTGAAAAATCCTGTGCCGAGCAGGATCAGGCCCAGGGGAAGAATGGACGCAAAGCAGGCCAGCATGGCGATAAAACATGCCCATTCTTTTACAGGCCAGATCTGTTTGTCTGACGAAATCCAGTACCTGGTGTCGGGCTTCAGCGCCTGGCGCATCCACTCTAATGCCTCGGCTATTGCCTCACGGCTAAATGATTCCCTTACGTGAGTGGTATGAGGCATAAACACCCTGCGGGCAGTGCCGTCAGCAAAATTGCCATAGGTAGCATCAAACTGAGGATCAGGGTGATCAATTACCTTTCTGGTACGCTCGGATGTCATCCATTCGCTTTCATAGTCTTTGGTATTGGTCATACGTGTGCGATATTCATCCCATTTGCCCAGGATCATCAGCATGTTTTTTGGGTTGTCAAGAGTGGCCTCCCCGGTGTAGCCAAATCCGGAAAATGCTATGGCCTTCAGATCTGGGTCTTTTAATGCCGCCGTATAGCACATCTCAGCACCTAGGCTGTGGCCCATCAGACCGGTGTAACTGACGTTAACATACGGGAGTGCGCGCAGATATTTCAGCGAAGAGCAGGTACCATATGTGATGTCAAATTCAGGATCGCTGATGTCTCCCGGGTTGCCCGAGTTGCCACGCCCGATGGCGTCGATGTTGAGCACCACAAATCCTCGCCTCGCCAGTTCAATGCAATAGGGATCGCTGGTTCCACGATTGTTCTGGTAGCCGTGAACATAAACAATCCCTGGCGCCGGGTTTTCCGAAGTAACCCCAACCGGATGTAACAGTTTTGCGCGTATTGAGATGCCATTGTAATTTGAATACCTCACATTTGAGACATCGATTCTTCCAAAGTCTCGCTGTGTAAGCGAGGCCGTGACAACAGCCGCGATGGTAATGACAAAAAGGATCACAAACGCAAGGATTGCCTTATTACGGGTCTTGATATCAAAGAGCCTACTTGTGTTCATAGTGTATTCCTTTTTTCTGTTTTGTTTGATGGGCACCTTGGAAATGGCAACCGAAAAATGACCCATCGTGGCAACCCAAATTTGACCCACCTCCTGGCTAAAAAAAATATCCCTATACTGCTGTTTGCCTTCCGAGTGGGTTAGCTCCAGACTATCAAAACCAAGTGACTTACGCAAGTTATGTCGCTGGTGGATCTGAACGGACACATACGGGGGTATCAATGGGGCAGGATAGACAGAAAATAAGAAGACAGAGCATCAACAGCAAAGACGTTTGTGGCCAAAGCGGTATATAATTTTGAAGCAACAGAGATTCTCGTAGAGTGTTTGAATGGAATTCGAGTCTGACCCTGTTTTCCGCCTCATTGAAGGTTAACTTTTCCTGTTATTAGATCATATCAAAGTGTATAATAACTCTTCTTTTCATCACTTTCTCTTCGGTTTGCAATGTCAACATGACCTGAAAACGGGATTATGATTTAATCAATCTTGATGTTACAGGGTTTGAATATTACCGGAAAATCAGATCTCTGTAGATGTTTTCAACTTAAAACTTATTTTGATAGGGAGGTAAAGGAAATGGATTTTATTAAAAAAAGTATGTTGGCGGGTGCAGGTCTGGCGGCCTTAACAAGGGAGAAACTGGAAAAGACGGTCGATGAGCTGATAAAAAAGGGCGAAATGACGGAAAAAGAGGGAAAAGAGACTATTGAAGAATTAACAAAGAAGTCAAAAGAGTTCAAAGAAGACCTGACGAAAAAAGTGGAAAATGCTGTTTCCGACATGGTAGCAAAGTTAAACATTCCGACAAGGAAAGAATTCGCGGAGCTGAAAAGCAAGATCGAAAAGATGGAGAAATCCCGGAAAACCAAGGAATAGGCAATGCTTATAAGAAAGATCGGCATCGTTTCCCGGACATATCGACATATGAACCGATACCGTCAGATTATCACCGTCCTGTTTAAATATGGATTCGGTGATCTGGTTGACCGGCTCCATGTGGGGCAATATCTCGAGATCGGTATGCAGATGGTTTCGAAAAAACGCCGCGAGCGCGTTGAGAAGTTTACAAGATCTGAACGCCTGCGAATGGCCCTTGAGGAACTGGGTCCCACCTTCGTGAAGATGGGGCAGATACTCTCCTCCCGCCCGGACCTTATCCCTGTGGAATTCATTGAGGAGTTGTCAAAGCTTCAGGATAATGTGCCCCCATTCCCCTTTTCCAAGGCAAGAGAAATAATTGAGGCCGAGCTAACATCTCCGATAGATGGGATATTTCAAAAATTTGAAGAAACCCCTCTGGCGGCTGCCTCCATTGGCCAGGTTCACCGGGCACAGCTTAAAACCGGAGAAGATGTCATAGTCAAGGTACAGCGCCCTGATATACGAGCGACTATCGAGGTGGATTTAGAGATATTGCTCCACCTGGCGACCCTGATTGAGAGACATATTGAGGAATGGGAGATACACCGGCCAACAAGGGTAGTCGAAGAATTCGCCCGTTCACTTGAGAAAGAGATAGACTATACCATCGAAGCTTCAAACGCGGAGAGATTTGCCAGGCAGTTTATTGGAAATTCATTGGTTTATGTCCCACGCATCTTCATGGAGACAACAACGAAGCAAGTCCTTACCATGGAGTTTATAGATGCCATAAAGGTCTCTGAGATTGACAAGTTGGATAATGAGGGTCTCGACAGAAGCATCATTGCTTCCCGTGGAGCTGATTTAATACTTGAACAGGTGTTTAAACACGGATTTTTTCACGCTGATCCTCACCCGGGTAATATCTTTATCATGCCGGATAATGTTATCTGTTATCTTGATTTCGGGATGATGGGCCGTGTTGACCGGTACGCGAGGGAGCATTTCGCGGATATTGTGTATGGTTATGTCAGACGGGATGAGTCCAAAATTGTGGATGCCATACTGAAAGTTGTGGAGTGGGACAGAGAACCTGACCGCCGTGTCCTTGAAAGGGATATGAGCGATTTCGTTGAGTCGTATTTGTACAAACCTCTCAAGGAACTGCATGTAGGGGACATTTTTCAAAAACTGCTCGAATTAATTACAACTCATGGATTGCGACTCCCTCCGGATATTTTTCTTATGATTAAGGCAATGGCTCAGGTAGAGGGACTGGGTCTGGTGCTGGACCCGGATTTTGACATGACCGAGAGGGCCGCCCCCTTCATCAAGCGTATCAAGCTGGAGCGCCTCTCTCCGAAACGGGTAATGGATGATTTTCTCGAATCCGGAGGGGATCTTGTTCAACTTCTCAAGGATATCCCCGGAGAACTGCGGACTATCCTGAAACAGCTAAGGCAGGGAAAGGCCAGCATAATATCTGAGCACAGGGGACTTGAAAATGTGATATCCGGACTGGACCGATCGTCAAACCGGATAGCTTCTTCGCTCATTATTTCCTCCCTTATTATCGGATCATCCCTCATTATCAGGACAAAAATAGGGCCTTTCCTTTTCGGTTTTCCGATACTGGGGCTTGTGGGTTTCAGCATTGCCGGCATTTTCGGAATAGGCCTGCTGATATCTATCCTTCGTTCAGGGAGGATGTGAAACAGATATATAAAGCTGAACGAATTGAGTCCGTTCCATCAAAGCACAGGGAGTACAAAGGTAAAATTCTTTCTTTGAGTCAGCGATTCCAATCCACATGACTTATCGGCAGACGATTTAATTCATCTTTATAGAATCGCCACTTTGGGAGGAACCCGGTCATTAACACAGTGAATCTGCCGTTGTGGGTTCTCTCCAGAAGATGAGCCATTTCATGCACAACGATATATTCCAAACATTCTGCCGGCCTCTTGGCCAATTCCAGATTCAACCAAATTCGTTTAGCCTGCCGATTACAGGTACCCCATCTGGTTTTCATTCTTTTAATCCCAAACTCATTGACCTGAACATTCATATTCTTTTCCCACTTCTCTATCAGTGAAGGCACAGTTTCTTTCAGTTTCCGTCTGTACCACTCATCGAGAATGGATTTCCTCTTCACTGCGTCTGTTTCAGGTCTTACGTAGAGTTCAATAGCGCTATGTTTTAAAACTACTTTTGGGGCAGCATTACGCTCAATTATCTCCAGTAAATAGCTCTTGCCGTTGAAGTAATGACTTTCCCTGTTTATAAACTCCCTCGGTGTTTCTCTTTCCTGATTCCTCAGTTTGAGCTGTTGTTTTTTTATCCAGCCAAGTTTTGAAATGACAAACACACGAATAGTGGCCAGATCCATTCTGCTGGGCACTGAAATTCTGACCCTGCCCGCCGGGGGATAGACCCTCAGGTGAATGTTCTTGATGTTTTTTTGAACCACATCAACGGTAATATTGTCTATTTTCAACTGTTCCATATCAGCATTCTATCTGTTGTTTTATTGGCAATTCAGGGAGCAATATACCTATTTCCCGAAGAAAAGCAGCAACAATATGCATACTGCCGCCTGAATTCTAATACTGGTTTGTTTCTTCCTGAAATGTTTGCTCGATAAATTTCATCAATTATGCAAGATTACGAACGGTTATCGCTGATTCTGTTCCGATTGATTAAGGCAGACGCAATCGTTTACTGATTACCGGATGAAAAAATAAATCCGTCCCCTTTACTTCCGAAACCCGATTTCTTTTTAAAAAGTCTTGCCCCTCGTTTTAATCAAGTCAGGCGTCTTCATAGAGAGCGCGTTTACCATCGGGCAAATCGGCTAACCTCTTTTCTGCTTGTTTTGGAGAGACAGCTTCAAGATACCCTTCCGGTGTCTGCACCACCACGCCGCTCTTTGTAAGCATTTTATAGCGAATCTTGCGTTCCTCTTTGTCGGGACAACACACTAGTTGGCAATTGCCACAGGCGATACGCAGTTTGTCTTTGGTGTAAAAGAAATATCTGCCACCGGGTGCTAAAGGCCACTTCCTGTATGCGCGAATCATTCGTTCCAGTGCAGGGACAATATGGTCATCATCTTTAGGGATACCAAATCGGCCCGGTGACCAAGTAGACCATTTTCCCGAGGGATGTAATCCGGTGTAACCGCTACAGACGCAATCACAACGGCTGGCGTGGCGACGCCGGGAATAACTGAACTCGACCCCACCGAGTGTTATCGACGTTTTAACATCCTTATCCATGTATCCCGAGACGCACGATGCCATACATAAACGACACTCATCACAATAATTCTCTTCAGCGGGCAAGGAACCTGTCGGTATCAGTCGAGCTGTTGTGACGGTAGAGGCTAGAATGATAGCTCCGCCCTGGTCCTTGGTGATGATATTGCCGGACAATCCAAAATGTCCTACACCAGACCGCGCAGCCAAATAGCGGTGCGAAATGTCCGGCATGTAGTCTGAGACTCCGCCAGGGACATCAGGCCTGTAGACCAGATTGGCAGCGACCGGGACTGATGGATACCCCTTTTGTCCAAGATAGTTGGCGAGATGTACCGCGATACCGCTTGCAACAGCATTTGCGCGGAGAAAGTCCTTTTCAAACTCAAGCCTGTTCTTCTTCATCAGGTAGGGTAGTATTAGCGCTTGATCTAATGCTACGGCGAAGCAAATCGCAGACTTCGCGTGAGGTAGCACATACGTGAGATCGGAAGAGGGAGGACCGCCCTCGAGAGTCTCCGTTGTTGCAATCCCGGCTGCGCAGGCGCCTTCAATCATGACGATTTCTTGTAGAAGTTTACTTAATTTTTCCATGAGGGAATCTTCTCCATTGAGTCCAAATGTTGTGTTTGCTTAAATAACATTTACACCATTGTTAACACATTGGTCGGATAAAACAAAATGCATTTACTTTCCGGATTTTATAAGAGTTTACTATCGGGAGGAATCAAGGAGTATGTTGTGTATATCTTCCTGTACTATTGTTTTTGTGATTTGGACCTCACATACTAGACTACAATCAGCAATCATCAACAAGAGCCAAACGTAGACTTGATAACCATATCAATGTGATGCGTTTTATCTAAAGAGACACCTCCCCAACCAT
>CAZSYH010000029.1:0-8251 GCA_964610735.1 uncultured Syntrophaceae bacterium
ACCCTGGCGATACCGTCACCAACCGACAGGACGGTACCGGTTTCGCTGACATCCAGCTTTTTCTCATAATCCTTTATCTGTTTGGAAATTATCTGTGTTATTTCCTCTGCCCTGATTGCACCCATCCTCTACATCTCCTCCCTTATGAGTTCCCTCATGTTGTTCAACTGAGATTTAACACTGCCATCGTAAAGGGTATCGCCTACCCTTATAACAACTCCACCCAACAATGACGGATCTTCGTCAACAACCATCTCAACGTTCTTTCCGGTCAGGCCTTCCATCTGTTTCTTGATCCTCACGGACAGTTCACTTGACAGTGGAAATGCCGTTTTTACGCCGACTCTTACTTTATTTAAGACATCATCCATATATCTTTGATAACACTCTTTAATCTGCTCAAGGACATCAATCCTTCTCTTATCAACCAGCAGCATCAGGAAATTCGACGTAGTGATCGAAATGCCAATCTTATCAAGAATATCTTTTATAACGGCAGATTTATCAGAACTGTCGAATACGGGATTGGCAAAAAATTCCGCTAATCCTTTGCTTTCCTTCAACATGGAAGAGAATCCCTCAAGCTCGCCATAGATGACCTCTATTTTATCTTCCTCTCGCGCTATATCAAACAACGCCCTCGCATACCTCTTTGCAATATCGCTCCCAATCAATTTCGGCTCACCATCCTGTCTAAGAAATCATTGACCATATTCTCGTGATCTTTCTCCTTGATGTTCTTCTTTAAAATTTCATCAGCCATCTTAACGGAAAGTCCTGCGGCCTCCGTCCTGAGTTGTTTAAGGGCCTCTTTAAATTCCTGATCCATCCTGGCCTTTGAATCTTCCTTCATTTTCTCGGCGGTTTTCTTTGCCTCTTCGATAATCTTCTCCTTTTCGGTAATTCCCTGTGCCTTTATCATATCGGCAATTCCCTGTATCTCCGCAGTAGCCTTATCCAACCTGTCAGAATGTTCCCTGAGTCTCTTTTCCGCTTCCTCTTTTGCTGCTATTGCTCCTTCCAACGAAGCCTTGATGGATTCACGACCCCCGGCAAAAAAATTCCGGATAGCTTTGGCTGAAAGTTTGTAAAGGATTGCAAGCAGTACGACAAAATTAAGAAATCTCCACCCAAGATTGATAAGTGTTGTCTTGCCGTGGTCCTCTCCGTGGTGTTCCTCTTCGGCGATATCTTCCATGGCGATATCTTCGGCTTCTATTTCCACGCCTTCCTTCGCCCCGATACTCTGCAGGACTTTCTCGCTTTGCAGACCCTTCTCATCACCCTGACCACTATCCGCAACGACAAGGACAGCAGGCGCCAGCAACAATGCCAGGGCCAAACCAAAAACAACTAAAAGGCGCTTCATCTATATACCCCTTCCCAATACCTTTTCAGAAATCTCCCCGGCTATTGTTCTGGTTTGATCACGCAGAACATCCATGGCTTCATCCACCTCTTTCTGCATGTTAACCTTAAATGCTTCCATTTTTTTCGAGATCTCATCCCTTACTTTTCCGGTTATCACTTCTCCCTGCTCGGTCCCCTCTTCCTCAATTTCATCTCTCTGAGCAGCTGCTGCTGCCCTCGCCTGGCGTATTTTCTCCTCGTATTCTGATATTTTACGCTCAATTGTTTCATCGAGAGACATTACCTCCTCATTCGACTCTTCAATCTTTTTATTCCTTTTCTCGATGATCTTTAAAACAGGCTTGTAAAGGAGAAAATTGAGTATAAAAATTAACAAGAGAAAATTAGCCATCTGGATCCAGACTGTATAATTCAGCTCCACCATTACTTTCCGCCACTCCTTGAGTTAAGTATTTATGCGAAAAATGTTTGAAGATTAAAAACAACCTTGGGAAACCTCTATCGATGTCCCTCGCAAAAATCGGGAAGTACTAACCACAACTCCATAAACTTGTCAAGCTTTTTATGACCGGCAGTCATGCTATATATCCTCAGGGTTCCTTTGCTGCTGACGGGCAACTGAAGCCGCCCATATTCACCTGTCAAGTCACTGGGAAGCTCCACTTTATTCATCTGTTTCGACTGCTGTATATTCACCTTTATCTTTGCCCGACGTCTGGCATGCGCCATCGATTACAGCGCCCTCTTTCACCACAAGAATCGCCGTCTTCACGTTGCCCAGAAGTCTGCCTGTGGACGAAATATCTGTCTTTTCCCTGATATCGAGATTGCCCCTCACCTCACCGGAAATCAATATGTTGTCAACCGCAATATCCGCTTCGACATAGGCGCCTTCTCCTATGATCAACGTCCCGCTACCCAACGCTTCACCTCTGAATTCGCCATCGATTCTCACCAGACCATTCAGGACAAGTTTTCCGTTGAACTCCGCGCCCTTACCCAAAAAGGCTTTTATTCCCTCATCTTTGTCTTTTTTCCTGTTCATCATTCAAGATCTCCTCTCCGTGTCCCTCCTCAAAGGGGTATCTGCGGGACCCATAAAACTGTTAAGATTGAAGGATAAACCTCCTCATGCTCACATTCATCAACAAACCCGCCCCTGCCATCAGAACAATCATCGAAGACCCCCCATAACTGAAAAAAGGGAGCGGTATTCCCACAACAGGGAATATGCCGGTAACCATACCGACGTTTATAAATATACCCCAGAAGACAAACATTGTCACTCCAAAGGCCGTCAACGCCCCAGGCAAATCTCTGGAATACCGTGTGATCTTTAAACCCCACAGTATCAACACAAAAAATATAAACATCAGGACAGATACCCCTATAAAACCCCATTCCTCGGCAAAAACAGAGAAGGCAAAGTCCGTCTGTTGCTCAGGCAAAAATCTCAGCTGCGTCTGGGTTCCTTTCAGAACCCCCTTCCCCCAGATACCACCGGAACCAATAGCGATTATGGATTGTATGATATGATAACCCGCTCCGAGGGGATCCCGTTCAGGGTTTAGAAATGTAAGTATCCTTTCTCTCTGATAATCCTTCAGAAAAAACCAGTACAGCGGAGCAAATATCATACCGCCCAGAGTAAAATATATAAGAAGCCTCCTGCCGACTCCAACAAAAACCGCCATGGAAAGAGAGAGTACCAATAGAAACATTGCAGTACCCAGATCCGGTTGTCTTGCTATCATAAAAAAAGGTATCCCCACAATTGTCAGGAGGACCGCAAGATTACCAGGAGAATACCCTTTCTCCATATTATCATCAAAGTACCTTACCAGAACAATGATAATTGCCAGCTTCATCAATTCCGACGGCTGAAAGGAAAATCCGTACATGGCCAGCCATCTCTGTGAACCGTGGGTAATGTTCCCGTAGAAAAAAACCAGCAAAAGCAGCAGGACTGAACCCACGTAAATAAGATAGGCATGTCTTATGATAATATGATAATCGACGCTGAAGGTGATAACCATCACAACAAGTCCCAGCAAGACCCAGGTCATCTGTTTTGTGTAGAGAAGCTCACCATTTGCGCGCAGGTTATAACCGGCGCTATAGAGATTCAAAATCCCTACGCCGCTTATCAGAAGCACCAGTCCCAAAAGAACCCAGTCAAAATTGGCAAACAATCTGCGATCAACCTTCACGTCTTTTCCCTTCTTCGCTCAAGATTAAAATACCCGTCAACGATCCTGCGCGCAATGGGAGCGGACACGGACCCGCCATGGCCCCCATGTTCTACAATAACCAGGATCGCTATCGTGGGATCTTTGTAAGGCGCGAAACAGACAAACAGGGCATGGTCTCTGAATTTATACTGTATATCACCTACTACATCATCACTTGCATCTTCCCGCATCCTTATGACCTGCGCGGTACCGGTTTTACCGCAGACATCCTTTTCCGGCCTCTTCAATTCCCCGCCCGTGCCGTAGGGTTCATTAACCGCCCCCCACAGGGCATATTTCAATATATCGATATTTTTCCTGCTGACGGGGATAACCCACTCTTTTTCAGGAGGAAAATCTCTGACTGTTTGTCCATCCGTCGTTTCAATTCTCTTTATCAGTTGCGGTTTATAGAGGATCCCACCGTTGGCTATTGAGCAATACGCTCTAAGCAACTGCAGGGGCGTAACAAGGCAAAACCCCTGACCTATGGACAACGATGTGGTTTCGCCTTTCTGCCAGGGTTCTCCGTATCTTTTCAGCTTCCACGCTCTTGTAGGAACCAGGCCTTTTTTCTCTCCCGGAAGAGATATGCCGGTTTTATATCCGAAGCCAAACTTTCCGGCATACTCCGCCAGCTTATCAACACCAAGCATCTCTCCCAGATGATAAAAGTAGACATCACACGATTCCACTATGGCGCGATGCAGATTCACCGTGCCATGACCCCCTTTTTTCCAGCACCTGAAAGTCCTGTCCCCCATCCGGTATGTGCCGTCACAGAATATTTCAGTATTTTCTGTTATTAACCCCTCCTCAAGAGCCGCGGCCGCAACAACCAGTTTATAGGTGGAGCCGGGAGGATACTGTCCCGAGACCGCCCTGTTCTGTAAAGGGCATAAAGGATCTGTCGTCAGCTTCTTCCACCTGTCCCCGGATATCCCGCGATTAAACAGGTTCGGGTCAAAAGACGGCTTGTTTACCATTGCCATAACAGAGCCAGTTCGCGGATCCACAACAATCGCCGTCCCCGCCTTCTCCTGAAAGGCATTCCAGCAGATCTTCTGAAGATCTGCATCCATATTGAGGACAACATTGTAACCGGAAACAGGCTTAATTCCCCCCAATACATTCAGCCTTCTCCCGGCGACATCCACCTCCACCTGTTCCCCGCCACTTTTACCCTTGAAATATCCATCCAGATACTTCTCAATCCCATACTTTCCCACTATGTCATCTGACCTGTAATCAGAGTAGACATCCCTCCCCAACTCAGAACTGCTTATATTCCCAACATAACCCAGGATGTGGGCCATCATCTCTCCATATATATATTCTCTTACAGGGACAACATCGACAACCACACCGGGCAGATCCAGGGAATTGGTTTCCACTGCGGCCATCTGATCTCTGTCTATATTCTTGCAGATTCTGACAGGAACAAAAGGCCTTCCGGACTTAAGAGAAGCGCTGTCGCGGAATATTGCGTCCGACCCCCAATCACAAAGGCCTGCCAGCTTATTCATAACACCCTCTATATCCTTTGCGGCCTCCGGAATTATGGATATATCAAAAGAGGATTGGTTGTCCACCAGAATATTCCCGTGGGTGTCCATGATCAATCCCCTGAGAGGTTTTATCTCCTGGATGCGGATTCGATTGTTCTCGGACCGCTGCCTCAGGTTATCCCCCCTGACAGCCTGGAGATACCAGAATCTGGCGATCAGGATGAAGAAGACAAGAAACACCAGCCATATAATCACTCGAATTTTCTTCCTGAATCTTACAGGATCATAGCCGGTCAGGCGATCTTGCTTCCCAGACATTCAGTAAAACCTCAAGACGATAAAACAGGACAAAAAAGGCAGGCGCGGACACACCGGTAATTACGGCCTGGAGAAACGAGACATTCAATATATCATAAAACACATTGATACCGTATAGGGCCTCATACATCAAGACTATCAAAAGCTTTCCGAAGAGGGCGCATATAACCGTGAAGCCGGCCGTGAAGATCATTCCCCCGCCATATACCTTGAGTGAAACCGCTTTAGAGATCAAAAATATCAGCATGTAGTTGAGCACAAAGAAACCCGGCATAACACCGGTAATACAATCCAGAAGAAATCCGAGGATAAAAGACAGTACCCCGCCCCTTGCAAGGCTCAGGTGAAGGCCGGCATATACAACCAATATCAATGATATCTCCAGCCCCGCCTTCCCGAAGAAAAGTATGTCAAAAATGGTTATCTGAATTGTAAGCAGGAGCAGGGAAAAAACCGGCAACAGAAGATAATATATCATCGGGCCTCTCCAGTTCCCCTCAATATAACAAGAGCCTCTTCCAGTCTGGCAATATCTACTGCTGGGTGTACTCTGATGCTCTGGAACAAACCGGCCTCTTCCTTATCAATCGCGGCAACCTTTCCGAGAACCAGACCCTTGGGGAAAACTCCGGCAAGACCGGAAGATATTACTACATCTCCCTCTTTTACATCTTCGGATCTCTGGACGTATTTCAATTCACACCCGGATCTGCCACGCCCCCGGAGTATCCCCTGACACCTGTTTCTCTGGATCAGGGCATCAATATTGCTGTTATAATCCACAAGAAGAATGACTCTTGATGTATTCCACGAAACCTCCATTATTTTACCGGCCACACCCTCCGCGGTTATCACCGGAAAGCCGGGCTCTATCCCATCAGCACTTCCCTTATTTATCAACACCGTTCTGAACACAGAGAGTCTGTCTCTTCCCACTACTCTGGCGGCAACTGTCGGAAACCCTGAATCACCCTTTATATCCATGAGCTTCCTCAGCCTTACATATTCGAGGGACATTTCACGATAATTATTTACCTCTTTCATCAAAGATGTGACGCTTGCATTCAGCTCTCTGTTCTCTCTTTCCAGTCCCACCAGCATAACATATCTTTCCCATGCACCACCGATGGAGCTGAATACCGAATTGACTGCATAATCCAAAGGCGCAGCCATCTCTAATACGATCTTTTTAAAGAAGCCTGCTTTTCCAGGTGATTTAAAATTCAGGGAAAAGATTGTAAGGGAAACAACTACAAGGACAAGAAAAGCAATAACCTTGTAATATCTTTTAGGAGATGTCATTTCTTATCCTAAGGCGGCAAAACCGCAATCCAAATGCCTCACAGGGGGCTATCAGACACGAAAGGTAAACAGAAAAAGAAGGGATGAAGGATGCCCCGACGTGTCGGGGCAGGCAGAAATCCTGACGATTCTGAGTCGTTGATGGCTATAGCTGGACAGTTACCTCTTTCAGTATATCCAGCTCATCCAGGGCCATGCCGGCGCCTCTGGCCACTGCTGAGAGAGGGTCATCCGCTATCGTTATGGGCAGCCCGGTTTCTTCCCTGAGGAGTACGTCCAGATTTCTCAGGAGGGCTCCTCCTCCGGCCAAGACTATACCCCTGTCGACGATATCGCCTGCCAGCTCCGGTGGAGCATTCTCCAGGGCGTCTCTTATGGCATTAACTATTACACTAACCGGTTCCGCCATCGCCTCCATCACTTCTTCAGAATTTATCTCAACAATCTTGGGAATGCCCGATATAAGATCCCGCCCCTTGACATCCACTGTTTTCAACTCGTTATCCGGATACGCACACCCGATGGCGATCTTTATCATTTCTCCCGTTCTTTCACCTATAAGGAGACTGTATTTTCTCTTTATATACTGTACGATAGCGTTATCTATCCTGTCTCCTGCGACCCTGACGGATTTTGAATAGACAATACCTGCCAGCGAAATTACCGCAACCTCCGTAGTTCCCCCGCCTATATCAACGACCATGGAACTCACGGGCTCCGTTATGGGCAGGCCAGCACCTATCGCGGCAGCCATAGGCTCTTCGATCAGATAAACCTCCCTTGCCCCGGCGGACTCCGCAGTTTCTTTGACCGCTCTCCTCTCAACCGGGGTAATGCCTGAAGGAATGGAGATAATGATCCGCGGACGGACAAAAGTCCTCCTGTTGTGGACACGGAGTATAAAGTGGCGCAGCATGGCCCCTGTAATCTCGAAATCAGCTATCACGCCGTCTTTCATGGGCCTTATGGCCACAATGTTTCCGGGCGTTTTACCAAGCATCCTCTTCGCGTCCGATCCCACGGCGAGGATCTTCTTTGTTCCCCTCAAGTCCCTGTGCACCGCTACAACCGAGGGCTCATTCAGGACAATCCCCTTCCCCTTTACATAAACCAGGGTGTTTGCCGTCCCCAGGTCAATGGCCAGATCGTTCGATATTAGACCCAGAATATAATCAAACAACAAGTTTTTATCCCCCTTTATTCATTGTGACTGGTTTTCCCCTATACAGCATTTCAACAACCTAATCAATTAAAAATGTGTCCTGCGTCAGTATGTTGCCCGCTGAGGGGCAACGACGTCACCCTTCAAAAAATCATTGCATTTTGGAGTTTACTATACTACTAATGTCGCTCAGTAAAATTGAAAGGTAGAAACTTAAGATATGCTTCAATTAATGCGGACACACGCCAAAAACTGGCTGATGAAGGTCGTGCTTGGTATCATTATCATTGTCTTCGTCTTTTACTTTGGATCCATGCGGGGAAGACAGGCAACTGAAACTATCGCTGAAATCGACGGAT
>CAZSYH010000029.1:8351-18763 GCA_964610735.1 uncultured Syntrophaceae bacterium
CGCGTCTTTTCCGACAACAGCGGACACTACATATTCAAGCTTGTATCGCTGAAACCTTCTTATATACCCGAACTCAGTAAAGTCGCGAAGAAGGTTGAAAAGAGTTACACAGAGAGTGAATCCATAAAGTTGTCCAAGAAGGAGGCCGAAGACATACTTGGCCATCTGAAGAATGGAATGGATATGGCGAAGCTCTCCAGAGATAAAGGTCTGAAGGTGTCGGAAACCGGATTATTTCTGCCTGGTCCCGACATACCAAAAATCGGCTACTCTCAGGAACTGGAAGAAGCCCTCATCAGGATGTCGGGAAAAGAGCCCTGCCCTGACAATGTCTTCTTTGTCAATGGAAAATATATTGTGATAAGGTTTAAGGAAGAAGGCAAGTTGGACGAAAAAGAATGGGAAGCACAGAAAGACTCCATTAAAGATTATCTCCTCAGGATGAAGGAAGAAAGATACCTCCTGTCATGGCTGGAGGGGACAAGGGAAGACATGTTCGGCAAAGGAAAGCTGAAAATACTCAAAAAAGTGGAGGATCTTTAACAAATGACTATAAGAAAAATTATTGCCGTAATGCTCCTCTGCGCAATGCTTATGCTCCTTTCACAGGCATCCATCGCTGCCGAAAAGACATATCGTCTGAATGTTTCCGGATGCTGGGAATGAGCAGGCAGGGCCAGGATAAATTCTATCCTGAAAAAGACAGAGGGCGTTCTTGATTTCAAACTGAACTCCACGACATCAACAATCACTGTTACGTATGAAGACAGTGCCATAGCCTTGGAAGAGATCGTGGAGGAGATCAGGAAGAGAAAGTTTCAGGTAAACGAGCAAACCGAAGTGCCGGTCCCGGAAGGAATCGATTCCGGAGCAACACCTCCAACACCCCCTGAGGGATAGTCCCGACTCATCGGGATTCATATCGGGATCTTCCTGTCATTGAATGTGCCTGACACCTGGAATTCATTGTCTCACCGCCGACCTTCCCGCGAGCCAGCCGGTGGAAAACGCGGCCTGCAGGTTATAGCCTCCGGTATCGGCGTCTATATCCATCACCTCACCCGCGAAATAGAGTCCGCTGACAAGGCGTGATGCCATTGTGCGGGGATCTATCTCCTCCGTATTTATCCCGCCCGCGGTGATGATGGCCTCGGATACGGGGCGGGTTCCGGTTACCTCAAAGCGAAAGTCCTTGAGCCATGCCCGCAGACGCCCCCGCTCACTTGCGGTAATCTGGTGACCCCTCCTGTCCGGGGAGATCTCCGTAAGCTCCATGCAGAGAGGTATCAGTTTACCGGGCAGCAGTTCTTCGAGCAGCGTTTGAAACTTGCGCTTTCCATGCGTGTCAAGATCGCGCAAAAGCCTTTCATCGAGTTTGTGTTCATCCAGCGCGGGTTTCAGATCAATGGAGACGGTCACCCGGTCGCCCAGATTCAACGCGTCCGTCACCCTGCCGCTGAGGGAAAGAATGACCGGTCCCGAAAGGCCGAAATGAGTGAAGATCATTTCTCCAAACGCTTCATCCTGTTTTCTGCCGTCAACCAGGATACTGACGTTTACGTTGCGCATGCTCAGGCCCTGCAGAAGTGGCGCCACATCACCACCGGTCTCCAGAGGAATCAGCGCTGGGCGCAGGGGCACTATTGAATGTCCTGCTGATTGTGCCAGACGGTACCCGTCGCCGGTTGAACCGGTGGTCGGATAAGATATACCACCTGTCGCGATTATAACAGCGTCTGCGGGGTATGTCTCTCCCCCGGAATCACGCACACCGCAGACCTTGCGCCCTTCGATAAGCAGGCCATCCACGGATACTTTCCGCCGCACGATCACTCCCTGCCTTTTCATCCATCCCGTCAGAGCGTCCACCACATCCCGCGCCTGTCCGCTCGCCGGGAATATACGTCCTCCGCGTTCGACAACAGTTGGAACACCCAGCTCCTCAAAGAACGCCACAAGCTCATCATTCGAAAAGCGATGAAAGGCCTGCCGGAGAAAAATCCCGCTCGACCCGAAGTGCGAAATAAACTCCGGAAGTGAAGCCACATTTGTGAGGTTGCACCGTCCCTTGCCCGTGATGCCAAGCTTGCGCCCCGGACGGTGCATCTTCTCAAGCAGCAGCGTATCCGCGCCCAGCCCGGCGGCCTGTCCGGAGGCCATCATGCCGGACGCGCCACCTCCGACTACGACAACATTACGTTTCACCATCTCAGGCCATTATATTCAGGGGTTCTATGAACTCCGGGTCTTCCTTCTTCATGATTTCAACGATATGCTTGTGCAGTCTCTTTTTCAGTTGTTCGAATACCGCCCTCTTCTTGGTGAAGGTCCTCGCGAACGCCATCGCGTCTTCAAGGAGGGCCTCTTCGTTTTCAGACGCCTTCACAATCACGTGACTTGCCTCCAGTTCCTTCGCGGTTGCTCTCTTCCCGCTGTACACAAGCTCTTCAAGTTTGTAGTACGGGATCGCTTTTTTTATGATAGCGAGCATCCCCGGCAGAAAGGGGATGTTTATATCCACCTCCGGGAAGCAGAAATATCCCCTGTCCGCCTTCATGAATCTGAAATCACAGGCACAGGCCATGATGGTTCCATCTCCAAATACATGTCCGTTTATGGCCGCGATAACGGGCATCGGAAAACACAGGATTCTTTTAAATATCCTGTCCAGGCCATACATGAAATCCTTGATCGCCGGGGTATCCTTATTATTCATTGCACCCATTATCCATTCAACATCGATGCCCTGAGACCAGTTCTTCTGGTCACTTGAGGTGATAACCACGGATGAGATACTCTCGTCATTTTCGATCTCATCAAAAGCGTTCAGGATAGCCCGGTTGAAGTCAGGATTGTGCCTGTTCTCGCCGTTGTTCATAGTCATGACCGCAACCGTCCCATCCTTTTTCCACTCTATAATAGCCATATCTGTCTCCTCCTCAGTGTGTATTATTTATTACCCGCAGACAATAACGCCCATCCGCAGGCATCAGAACCGTTATTTTCAACAACCGCGTTCTTTGCATAGGCAACAGTATCAGATAAAAAGATTAGAGGATTATCTTCGTACCCCCTGACCACTGCCCACTGCTCACTGAACACTGCCCACTACCCACTGTCCACTACCCACTGTCCACTGACCACTGACTATCAATGCGCCTCATCCCAGTTTTTCCCGGAAGCAATCTCCACCCTTATCGGAATTTTCAGAGCTATAACATTCTCCATCTCCCATCTGACGAGGTCCATAACCTCTTCCTTCTCCCGCACTGGAACTTCAAAAACGAGCTCATCATGTACCTGCATGATCATAGACGCGGACAGCTTTTTTTCCTTAATCCTGCCTGCGATATTCAGCATCGCCACCTTTATCAGATCGGCCGCCGTTCCCTGTACAGGGGTGTTGACAGCCATCCTCTCCGCAAACTGGCGGACCTGGGTATTGCCGCTGTTGATCTCCGGTATGTATCGCCGGCGGTTCAGAAGCGTGGTGACAAATCCCCTCTCCCTCGCCTTTTCCAGCGTCTCTTCTATAAATATGCGGACGCCGGAAAATCTGGAGAAATATCCATCTATGTAATCTTTAGCGCGCTTCTGACTTATATTCAGCTCCCTGGCAAGGCCGAAGGGACTCATCCCATAAATGACGCCGAAGTTTATCACCTTTGCCTGTCTGCGCATCTCCTCGCTGACCATCCCGGGAAACACGCCGAATATGTCAGAGGCCGTCTTTGTATGTACATCCTCGCCGGACTCGAACGCCTCTATAAGCAGTTCGTCCCCGGAGAGATGTGCCAGGATACGAAGTTCTATCTGAGAGTAGTCAGCCGACACTATTTCGCAGCCATCAGGCGCGATGAAGGCCTGACGTATCTTTTTTCCTTCCGGTGTCCTTATCGGTATGTTCTGGAGATTCGGGTTGCTGCTGGAGAGTCTCCCTGTCGCTGTCACCGTCTGATTATACGATGTATGCACCCTCCCAGTCTCCTGGTTGACAAGCGCGGGCAGGGCATCGACATAAGTTGATCTGAGCTTTGCCATGCTCCGGTACGCGAGTATCTCCGCCGGGAGTTCATAAGACTTTGCAAGATTTGTCAATACATCCACATCTGTCGAATAGCCGGCCTTGGTCTTCCTCCCCCTGGGAAGACCAAGCCTGTCAAAGAGTATCGCTTGCAGCTGCTTCGGGGAATTTATATTGAACTCCTCCCCCGTGAGACTGTATATCTTCTCTTCGGAGATAGAGAGCAGTTCCCCGAGCTGGAGCGACATCTCTCCCAGGAGTTCACAATCAAGGAGAACTCCCTTTTTCTCCATCGAGGCAAGCACTCCGGCAAGAGGCATCTCCACGTCACGGAAAAGGTCTTTCAGCCCCGCTTTCTCCATATCTTCACCCAGGAGGGGCGAGAGTCTGAATATAAAATCCGCCCTGCGACACGCATAATCCGCGGCATCTTCCAGAGGCACGGCCTGAAATGGAATCGCCTTCGTCCCGCTTCCCATCAGGTCTTTGGGAGAGGCAATCCTGCGCCCAATATGATCCTGAACGATATCGGCCAGATCATACCCGCGTCTGGAGGGATTGAGGACATACGATGCCACCATGACATCATGCAACTCCCCCTTCAACGCGATTCCCGTCCGCGAGAGAACAAGAGAAGCCGTCTTGAGATTATGCCCGTATTTTTTCAGGTTATCATCGGAGAAAAGCGGCTCCAGCCACGACACGTCAGGGCCGTCACACGTGTTGGACAGGGGGATATAACAGGCCCTCTTTTCATCGGTGCAGACTGCCACTCCCGTGATTTCAGCCCTCATCGCCTCATCTGAAGTCAATGCCAGGTCAAAGGCAAACCCACCGGACCGCCGAACCTCATCCAACAGATTGTCGAACTCCACTTCACCGGTGATCATGCGGTAATCGACATCCTCTTTCTCCTCTTTTGTCCCCAGTTTCGAGATGAGGGCGGGAAACTCAAACTCCCGGAAAATCCTCTTTAATGTTTCCACATCGGGTTCCCTGAAACGAAGATCATCCAGATCGGGTACTAAAGGGACATCCGTTCTTATAGTAACCAGATCCTTGCTCATCCGCGCCTGATCGGCAAATTCCCTCAGTTTTTCATTCAGCCCCCCGCCCTTGATCTTTCCGGCATTTTCCAGGACACCTTCCAGGGAACCAAATTCTTTCACCAGTTTGAGCGCGGTTTTTTCACCCACACCGGGAACACCGGGAACATTATCCGATGTGTCTCCCGCAAGGCCCAGTATATCAATCACCCTGTCGGGTCCAACTCCGAAACGCTTCCTTACACCATCCACGTCATAGGACATGTCTTTCATGGTATCCACCATCAGGATATTGTCCGACACGAGCTGCATAAAATCTTTATCACCGGAGGCAATGACCACCTTCATCCCTGCCTGCTCACTTCTCTTCGCCAAGGTTCCTATAATATCATCCGCCTCTACTCCCTGCTCCTCGATGACTTTCATGGAAAAACCGCGGACGATATCCTTGATGTGCGGGACCTGGGGGCGAAGCTCATCGGGCATCGCCCTGCGGTTCGCCTTGTACTGATCATACGCCTTATGCCTGAACGTGGGGCCTCGCGCGTCAAATACAACGGCAATATAATCCGGCCCCCAGTCGCGGCACAATTTCATCAGCATATTGGTAAAACCATAGATAGCATTGGTGGGGAATCCCCTGGAATTAGAGAGCCCGCGGATCGCGTAAAACGCCCGGTAGATATAATTTGTCCCATCTACAAGAAATAACATGGGTTTTGATCTTTCTTCAGCCATATTTCCGGCAATCCTTTTCAATAGCCATCAGGGTTTCGAGACTGCCAGCGCCAGGCATCGGCACACATCTTGTCTATACCCCTTGTCGCCGACCAGCCCATTTTATCCTTCGCCTTCGAAGAATCGGCATAGCACACCGCTATATCACCCTGGCGGCGGTTCACTATGTTATATGGTATTCTGCGGCTGGAGGCCTTCTCAAACGCTTCAACAACTTCAAGGACACTGTGTCCCTGTCCGGTGCCCAGATTATAGGTGACAATACCGGGACCGGATGCCAGTTTTTCCAGCGCCTTCAAGTGTCCGTCCGCCAGATCCATAACATGAATATAATCCCTGACGCCCGTTCCGTCCGCAGTGGGATAGTCATTGCCAAACACTGAAAGTGCCTTGCGTTTGCCGACCGCAACCTGCGTTATATAGGGGAAAAGATTATTCGGTATGCCGTTAGGATCTTCGCCGATCATGCCGCTTGAATGGGCTCCTACCGGATTGAAATATCGAAGAAGCGCTATATCCCACCCTTCCCCGGCCGCATTGATGTCACAGAGGATCTCTTCAATCATAAGTTTTGAACGTCCGTATGGGTTGGTGGGCGCAAGCGGAAAATCCTCCATTATCGGAACCGTGTGAGGATCTCCATACACAGTGGCGGAAGAGCTGAAGACCATCTTTCTGACGCCGTGCTCACGCATAGCCTCACACAGATGCAGCGTTCCTGTAACGTTATTGTGATAATAACGAAGCGGCATGCTGACGGATTCTGAAACCGCCTTCAGACCCGCAAAGTGAATCACCGCATCGACTGAAGCACCTTCAAAAACCCTGTTCAGCGCGTCTTTGTCCAGCAGATCCACCTTGTGGAATTCCAGTGTGTTACCCGCGATCTGCTGCACCCTTTTCAACGATTCCTCCTTGCTGTTTGCAAGGTTGTCGACAACAATCACATCATGCCCCGCCTCAAGCAGGACCAGGCAGGTATGACTGCCGATATATCCGGCGCCACCTGTCACCAGTATCTTTTTATTATACATTATACGCTCCCATGTCTCCCGGGGTGCACAGTAGCATATTTCCGGTGAATAAACCAATCCTTCAAAACGGGGTCATCATGAAGTAATTCCCTCCTTCGTTTCTGATTGACATACTACAACCACCTGCATATACTGCCATTGAACATGAATAAACCAAAAGGAGAGATGAGATCGCTATGAAGCGCTATTTTTCATTAATCGCAGGAGTTGGGATGACGGCACTGACTCTGGGTTTCCTCTTCTCATGCGCCCCTGTAAATCTATACACAATCAATATGGCCTACACTCCGTCGGAAACTGCCGCGGCCGGGGCTGACAACACGGGAAATGTTAAGGTTACTGTAGCAAGGTTCACCGATTCGAGAAGCATAGAGGACGAGATGATTATAGGCAGGGTAGTGTCTTCCGACGGCGGTACGATACCGGTGCTGCCTAAATACTTGAAGCCGGTGGACGCGGTTACCGCCGGTATCAGGGAGTGCCTGTCCGCGGCAGGATATTCTCTGTCCCCGGAAATACCTGTATGGGATCTCCGGAACGATTCGATCGAAAAAAGATGGGGAACCCTGTTGATAGGCGGCACCATCGACAAGCTTGAGGTTGTTTGTCACAGGGACGGGATAAAGAAAAACTACGGGGCGAATGTGAAACTGACGATAGTCTTCGCGGATGCACGCAATGCGCGCGTATTCCGCAAGATGGAGATCGAGACAAACCCTTCGCTGGTACATGTGAGATTTTCCGAGAAGATGCTGGAAGAACAGATAAATAAAGCCCTTTCAGATTCAATTGAACGGGTGTTCGGAAACAGGGAGACAATGCAGAGAATCCTCGAAGAAACGGCCGGGAAATAGGCAAAATACTTCGAACCGTCGCTTCTCCCCCGACAGAAAAGCTCTATAGCCCTATGACTCGCCGGGTTGTAACTCCACGAAGCAAGCGTTTCCCCTCCAAAAAATAAAAGAAAAAATAACTTGACTTACATTAAAAATATTATATAGGCTCACGCATTGGAAAAAGTGCTTTTGCTGACAGATAGTCGGCGGGGTGCGGTAAAGTTAGGATTGAGACATTTTAAAGAACGAATTTGAACATATGGATTTTTGGTCTTCTGTTTTCTTCTTACATGTGGGCGATCCTGCTTTAGAAAAATCAGAAAAGGAGGATCGTCTTAATGCCTGAAGGTACCGTAAAGTGGTTTAATTCAAGCAAGGGGTTCGGCTTCATCGAGAGTGATGAAGGCGGTGATGTGTTTGTTCATTACAGCGCTATTCAAACCGAAGGTTTCAGAACCCTGGAGGAAAACCAGCGCGTGTCGTTCGATGTCGAGCAGGGAAACAAAGGCCCGTCAGCTACTAACGTTAACATCATATAACTATTAGTCTTAACAGATAACAGAAAAAGGCACCCATGATTATTGTCGGGGTGCCTTTTTTATTAGGGAAACTTCCCGAAGTACGGGAAGTGTCCCCGCATTTATAGTTTGAACAGCTTCTTTACCACTGCCACATAGGGGTCGGCTTCGCCATTGAGGCTTTCTTTCTTCAGTCCGACGACGGGGTCATGCAATATCTTATTCACAACAGAGTTGACGAGTATTTCTATGTTTTCTCTTTCCTCTCCGTCGAGATCTTTCATCCATGAGTGAGACCTTTCCATCTCTCCATCTACTATCTCTTCGATCTTGTTCTTTAAGTCCACTATCGTGGGGACAACCTCGAGCGTGGCGAACCATTTGGAAAATCTGGCGACTTCTTCATCAATAATAGATTCCGCATCTCTTGCCTCGTTAAGGCGGCTTTGCATATTCTCGTCAACCACTCCCTGGAGATCGTCAATATTATACAGGTACACATTGTCAATCTCTCCCGCGGCAGGGTCAATGTCTCTCGGTACCGCCACGTCGATAAGAAACATCAGCCTGTTTCTACGCCTGCGCAGGGCCGTCGCAATCATATCCCCGGATATAATACAATCCGGGGAACCTGTGGAGCTTATCACTATGTCCACATCTCCGAGCTTCTCCTCCAAAAGTTCGAATTCAACCGGGAGACCATGAAAGTCATTAGCGAGTTTTACCGCATTCTCATAAGTGCGGTTGGTAAAAATTATCCGATCAACTCCATTGTCCATGAGGTGTCTGGCCGCAAGCTGTGCCATCTCGCCCGCACCGACAAGAAGCACCTTCTTTCTGCCAAGCGTGCCGAATATCTTTTTGGCAAGTTTAACCGCGGCAAAACTAACCGAGACCGCATTGCTTGCTATAGAGGTCTCCGTCCTCACCCTTTTTGCCACGGAAAAGGCATGGTGAAGCAGTTTATTCAATATGACGCCGGAGGTTTTTTGTCTCACACACAGACGGTAGGCATCCTTGACCTGTCCCAGGATCTGGGGCTCTCCCATGATCATCGAATCGAGGCTTGACGCAACCCTGAAAAGATGGCGCACCGCGTCTTCATCGCGATACACATAGAGACATTTTTCCATCTCTTCAGGAGAAAGGTTGCCATGCTCGGTGATAAATGCCTTCAATTTCTCCACGACCTCATCGGCGGGTTTTATGTTCACCAGCACTTCGGCCCGGTTACAGGTGGAAAGATACATCACTTCTCTGACATGCGGAATATTCTTCAATGCCTCGAGAGTTTTCCCTTCTTCCCCGCATGATATGGACAACCTCTCCCTTATGCTCAGGGGGGCGCTTCTATGATTTATTCCCAGGAGGGCTATGCTCATATTCTCCGCATCCCGCAATAATCAGAAATTGTGTATCGTTACAAAAAAAACATTCACGCCGATAAAGGCGAAAAGAAGTCCGGCAAAGGCGACTATGGACAGAACGGCCGCCTTCCTGCCGCTCCACCCTATGGCTATTCTCTGGTGAACCAGTATGGCGTAAATGACCCAGGAGACTGCCGTAAAGATCTGCTTCGGATCCCAATACCAGCTGCTCCCCCAGACAGTCCATGCCCATATCGATCCCGCGATGATGCCGAATGTCAGCAGCGGAAAACCCCAGACAATACATATATGATTTATCCTGTCAAGATCCATCAGGGACGGAAGCAGCCTGCTGAAGCCACTCACCTTTTTGCTCTTTATCAGATTGTCCTGCAGCAGGTACATTGTCCCCGCCAAGCATGCCAGAGCGAAGAGGGCTCCCCCGGTAAGTAAAAGCACGACGTGAACGGGAACCCATGGTCCGCGCAGGGCGGAAGGAATGGAAACTCCACCCATAAATCCGGAAGATGCCGCTATCATCATCACCAGAACCGCGGGAGACACAAAAGCGCCAAGCACTCGCGTCTTTGTCTTTGTCTGGAAGGCAAGGTATGCGCCCGAAATGGCCCAGGCGATGAATGAAAGTGAACCGTAGATATTAGCTGACGGGATGAAAGCAGCACCCGTCCATTGAATGACGATACAGACCGTGTGCAGGGCGAATGCCAGAGAAAACACCCACATCGAGAGCCTCGCCACCTTCACTCTCCCGACGAAGAGCGAGGAGACATACCCCACCGTGCTCAAGAAGTAAGCAACAAGCGCGATCCTGAAAAATATCATTTCCAT
>CAZSYH010000029.1:18863-23255 GCA_964610735.1 uncultured Syntrophaceae bacterium
CCACCGTGCTCAAGAAGTAAGCAACAAGCGCGATCCTGAAAAATATCATTTCCATTAGAGTTTCCAGTAGAGGGTCACATCTTAATTATTTCTATTCTGGGTACACGATCCCGATTTGATGGGACTAAATCGGGTCATGTCTCCGAGTAGCGCGGGGCCTCTGTGCCAGCAGAAGATGTTGCTCACGGAGAGGGCACGCCGGGAAAAAGGTCCAAGAATTAAACCCTTGACCCCTTGAATCCTTCTCTTTAAGACTTCACAGTTCCATCTTCTCGCCGGTGCGGTCTTTGACGATCTTCCTTGCCTTGTACCATTCTTCTTCTCTGATATACCGGAGTATATCGGAATCCAGCACGGATTCAAATATCCTTTTATTTTCCACCGATGTGCCTCCACGGGCAATTATTTTCTTCCTGAGATTTCCCATGATATCGAGGAGAATGCCATATTCGGGGCCATACTTATCCTCCATATTCTCCCTCAGTCTCCTGGCCAGTGCCGGACTTTTCCCCCCGGTTGATATGGCTATCAGGAGGTCTTTCCGACGAAAAACTGCAGGCACTATGAAACTGCATCTGGTCGGCTCATCCACAATATTCACCAGTATTCCTCTGCTGCGCGAGTCGCGGTAGATTCTTTCATTGACATCATCTCGGTCGGTTGCCCCTATCACCAGAAAAGCGCCCTCTATATGTTCTTCACTGTAGTCATCGGGCACATATTCGATAGCCTCCTCATCCTTCATCGTGCGCAGCCCCGGAGTTATAGTCTTACTGACAAGAACAACCCTGGCACCGCATTCGAGAAGCCGTACCACCTTCCTTTCGGCAACATCTCCACCGCCCGCGACAACACATTTTTCATTTGAGATATCAAGACTTACCGGATAAAATTTCATCTGTTCCTTCCTCTTAATAAAGTAAAAGAGACAGTTATCATGAAGACCATGAAAGTTCAAGTCGCTTGAAATATCGGCAAATGAATGGTAGTTTAAGCGAAAGGAGGCAAGGCATGCCAGAGACAAAAGAGAAATGGATCGAGATAACCGTTCTGACGCCGCCTGAACTGGTTGACGCAATGTCAAACTTCCTGGAGGAACTGGGGGCGGACGGCGTTTTTCAGGAAGCGGAAATCAAGGAATCATTCACCAACCTTAATGCCCCTGCGCGGGAAGAGATAAAGGCCTGGCTTCCGTGGAGTCGCAACGTAAAGAAACGGACAACCCGTATTGAAGCCTATATCGACAGCCTGTCCACACTATTTCCCGGAATGGAAAAACCGCGATTCTCTACAAAGACAATAATCGATCCCGACTGGGGTGAACAGTGGAAAAAATATTTTAAACCTCTCAGGGTGAGCAATAACATAATAATAAAACCGACGTGGGAAAGGTATTCCCCCGCTGGCCGCGATATAGTCATCGACATAGATCCCGGAATGGCCTTCGGCACGGGGCAGCATGCCTCAACTACGATGTGCATCATGGCCATCGAGGATATACTGCTAAAGAGCAGCGTGCGGGAAGAATATGACATACTGGATGTCGGCACGGGCACCGGTATCCTTGCCATATGCGCCGCAAAGCTCGGCGCGCGCGCGGTAACCGGCATAGACATAGATCCAAAGGCCGTTGAGATAGCAGGCAAAAATATCGTTATAAACGGGGTGGAAGACAGGGTTGAGATTATCAATCGCGATATCGCCCTGTGCAGGGGCAGCTTCGATCTGATAGCGGCCAATCTGATATCGGGTGCACTTATAAAACTTCACTCACACCTGATATCTCTGACAAAACCCGGCGGATATATCATAGCATCGGGAATCACAGAGCAGGACGCGAAAGACGTGGAGAAGATATTCTGCAACGGGGAAACTGTGCTGCATGAAACAAGAAGCGAAAATGAATGGGTCTGTTACACCTTTAAAAAAGCAGGCAGGCAGAGTGATATGCTGCCTTGACAGGCCTGAAAACACGGAGACGGAGATTGGTAATACCAAGAATCTACAATCCACAGGAACTCAGCGAGGGAATATCTTCGGAATTAGGCAAAGAATATTTTACCTACATAAAGGACGTCCTGCGGCTCAAGAAGGGGGATGAACTGATACTCTTCGACGGCATGGGTCACGAATACAGTACCGTTATCAGAGATTTTTCCTCCCGCAGCGTCTGTCTGGATATAATCAGGAAAGAGAATATCCGGCTGCCCGACACGCGCATAACCATCGCCCAGTCGCTCCCCAAGGGGGCCAAAATAGAAATGATCGTTCAGAAATCCACGGAACTGGGTGCAAGCCGGATCGTGCCTTTTATATCCTCAAGGTCCATACCAAGACTGACAGGCGCCCGGGCCGCAGGCAAAGCGGCAAGGTGGCGCAAGATAGCCATAGAGGCATCCAGACAGTGCGGCAGGGGGGATGTGCCGGAGGTGAGCGAGATAGTATCTTTCGATGAGATGCTGAATATACCGGACGGGTGTGACCTCAGGATAATCCTGTGGGAGGCGGAGACGGAGCGGGGAATCAAAGAGATACTGACGGATGAAAAACACGCCGGCGCGGACAGTTTTTTCATCGTCGTCGGCCCGGAAGGCGGATTCTCGTGGGAAGAGATTGAAAAGGCCCGGCAGCGCGGTTTTATCTCCGCGAGTCTGGGAAGACTTATCCTGAGAACCGAGACCGCCCCTCTTGTCATACTCTCTATTCTCCAGTACGAAAAAGGGGCATTCGGTACGCTGGCTGATTGAAAGAAAAAGGAGATAATCAGATGACGGTTCTCTACGGTGGATTCTGGCAGAGGCTTGTGGCGCTTTCAATAGATATGATCATACTTTACATATTCACCATCATCCTGTTTCTGATAGGAAATCTTATCGTCCCATTTCACTACGATTCCATGTACCTGACAGACACCTCTTCGACCTTGATATACGCCGTTTTCTTCCCCTTTTATGGTATGGCCGTTTTGGTAAACGCGGCCTATTTCACATATTTTTACGGCACTACAGGCCAGACGCCGGGGAAAAAACTGCTTGGCCTCAAGGTTGTGCGTACGGACGGAAAACCCATGACCCTGGGGACAGCCTTTCTAAGATGGGTCGGATACATAATATCCAAACTGCCATTCTTCCTGGGGTTTATCTGGGTCGCATTCGACAGCAGAAAACAGGGGTGGCACGACAAGATAGCAGGGACATGCGTAATTAAGACCAGCAGATATCAGGAGATAAAAGATCAGGTCCAGCCGGATGCTTCGTTTGGACCAACCCTTGGCAGCTATTCGGACAGGAACACCACATCTGGATGTGAGCACGGGAGTGGATCATATGGCGCACAGAAAGAAGCCAGATTCAATGGCAAAAACACTTGACAAAAGAATCCGGATTGGATAGAAACCAGACGTTCTTTAGACATAATGTTGTGGGTCGGTAGCTCAGTCGGTAGAGCACGGGACTGAAAATCCCGGTGTCGGCAGTTCAATTCTGCCCTGACCCACCATTTATTTCAAGGGGTTGCGTACCAACGCAACCCCTTTTTTTGTCCTGATCGCATGGACCAAGCTTTTCAATAAAGTCCTTGACCGGAATCTTCCCCCGAGGGGGTTTTCTCTTGGTTTCATTACGATCTTGTTTTCTGATAGATTTATTGGTTCGGTAGACAATCTAACGTTAGCCATCATTTTATTCCCCCTGACATGCGCTGCCTTATCAGTTTCTTGACGAAGATTTCTTCCCGTTCCATCTCTTCGATCCGGTCCGAGATGTACTTTTTCGCCTCCTCACGCTGGGGGATGAAGATCTTCTCGAGGGCGTTGACCCGCCGCTGGACCTTTTTCAGCTCCCTGGAGAGCATCATGATCGCCTTGGTGAGGGTCGCGTATTCGGCGAGGACCTCGAGCGCCTTTCTCGATTTCTCCTTCGCATCGTCATACGCGGCGGTCGTCCCCGGCAGGGTGGCCGTGAGCCGGGGCCGTTTGAATGAAAGTCTGATCTTCGGAAGCTTGATCCCCATCAGTTTGGTAAATTCCATGTGGAAGAAATAGGACCGCTTCTCGGAACAGCTCTTGAGTGTAATCGTCTCCGATCCCATCTCGACGGCCGCCACGCGATAGGCCGCGTAAACCTCACCCAGGACACCCGAAAGCCCGGCCTCCATCTTGCGTATCTCGCCGATGTGCCGCATGATCTCGATGGCCAGGATCTCCCTTTTCTGGTTGAGAAGGTCGTAGCCCTCGTACGCGAAGGCGAGGTCTTCCTTGATCTTTCTCAGCGATGATTTGGTGGGGGGGACATCTAGAATCGGCATTATTCCCTCTCATCCTGCGGTATGTAGTATCGCTGTATCTCTTCCATGGACACGCGGTACAGCTCCTCCTTCGGAAGCAGGGAGAGC
>CAZSYH010000030.1:0-22005 GCA_964610735.1 uncultured Syntrophaceae bacterium
AAGGAGAAGACTATGAGAATAGCGGACAGGATAGAACGTCTGGGGGTTGAGACTGCCTTTGCCGTTTCCGCCGAGGCGGCCGCTTTCGCGGCAGAAGGAAACAAGGTATATCCATTTCATCTGGGTGATTTAAACATCCTGACGCCTTCCAACATTATGGACGCGGCTGAAAAGGCAATGCGGGGAGGAAAGACAGGCTATTGTCCGAACGCAGGGATACCCCAGTTGCGTGAGCTGTTGGCCGATGATGTCAGAGGATCACATGGGATTGATTATACCATGGAAAATGTGTCCATCCAGCCGGGCGGGAAGCCGGTTATAGGCAAGTTTCTACTGGCGCTTATGAATCCAGGAGATGAAGTTCTTTATCCCAATCCCGGTTATCCCATTTATGAATCACAGATAGAGTTTCAGAAAGGCAGGGCTCTGCCTTATGGATATGTTGAAGGGAAGGAAGGCTTCGAACTGGATATGGACGCCATCGAAAGGCAGATAACCCCGCGCACGAAGATGCTCATATTCAACGACTGGCACAATCCCACCGGTGCGGAATGTTCCCCGCAAGAACTTGAAAAACTTGCCGAACTGGCTATCAGGCACGACCTCTATGTGCTCTGTGACGAGGCATATTTTGATGTTCGCTACGAAGGAAAGAGTGCTTCTCTGGCATCCCTTCCCGGTATGGCCGAAAGAGCTGTGATTCTTTACAGTTTTTCCAAAAAATTTGCCATGACAGGGTGGAGGCTCGGAGCGGCCATCGGGCCCCGAGACGTCATTGATGTAATCACCAAGCTCAACGTAAATGATGAATCCTGCTCGAATCATTTCATACAGTACGCCGCCATGGAAGGACTCACCGGAAACCAGGCACAGGCCCGACAGATGTTGGATACCCTCAAAGAAAGAAGAGACGCGGCCGCGGATATTCTTGATTCCATAGAAGGCGTGCGCTCTTTCCGGCCAAACGTGACCTTTTATCTGTATCCTAATGTCACAGGGGCAATGGAACGGAAAGGTATCAAAAATCTCGAGGAATTTCGCGAGGCCCTGTTACATGAAACCGGGGTGTCGGTATGCACCCGGCTGCATTTCGGGCGCTCCCTGGAAGGAGAGAAGGATTTCTATATACGTCTGGCGTATTCGGGTATCGATATAAATGAAATCAGAGAAGGCCTCGGAAGATTTAAGGCATTTATTGAGGGATAATCTATTGGAGGATGCTTATGTATGGAAAAATTCGTGAAGAACTGAACGAGCAATTAGACGGACTCGTAAAGGCAGGTCTCTACAAGAAGGAACGGCATATAGCCTCGCCTCAAAGGGCGCGGATAATGGTGAATGGCGCGGAGGTTTTGAATCTGTGCGCCAATAACTATCTCGGCCTGGCGGATAACCCCGACATCATTGAGGCCGCCAAGGCCGGACTTGATGCCCGCGGTTTCGGGATGGCTTCGGTGCGCTTTATATGTGGCACACAGGATATTCACAGCGAACTGGAAGAAAAGATCAGCGCCTTCCTCGGAACAGAAGATACTATCCTCTACAGTTCCTGTTTTGACGCCAATGGCGGTCTCTTTGAAACACTTCTGGGCACGGGAGACGCGATTATTTCCGATGTGCTGAATCACGCCTCGATAATTGACGGCATTCGTTTGTGCAGGGCAAGCCGGTATCGCTACGCGCACGCCGATATGAATGAGCTGGAGGAACGTCTCAAAGAGGCACAGCGAGCGAATATAAGGATGATAGCCACGGATGGTGTCTTCAGCATGGATGGAGATCTTGCCAGACTGGACGAAATATGCGCTCTGGCCGAAAAATACGATGCCATCGTCATGGTGGATGACAGCCATGCTACAGGTTTTGTTGGTCCTACAGGGCGTGGAACGCCTGAATATTTCCACGTTCAGGATCGTGTGGATATCATCACGTCAACTCTCGGCAAGGCCATGGGAGGAGCGTCCGGCGGGTTTACGACAGGGCGAGCCGATATGATATCGATGTTGAGACAGAGATCGCGTCCTTATCTTTTTTCAAATTCGGTCGCGCCTCCAATAGTGTCTGCAGCCATCAAGACCCTGGAGCTGCTGGAATACACCGGGGAGGCCAGAGAGAAGTTGAGATCAAACACGAAGTTCTTCCGCGAGGAGATTGTCAATCTGGGATTTACGATAAAACCCGGCGATCATCCGATTATTCCTGTTATGCTGGGAGATGCTGTGCTGGCACAAAATATGGCTGCCGGACTCCTTGAAGAGGGTGTTTATGCGACGGGGTTTCTGTATCCGGTGGTTCCGAAGGGAGAGGCCAGGATCAGGGTACAGATGTCCGCGGTTCATAGTGAGACCGATCTCAGATTCGCGCTTGAAAAGTTTGCAAAGGTAGGGCGGGAACTGGGAGCGCTGATTTGAAGTCTGTCATGGGGAGGCGCTGATTATGGATATGATGAAAGCTCTGGTGAAGGCCAAAGCGGAGCCGGGTATCTGGCTGGGTGAAGTACCGGTACCCGAAATTGGTGTCAACGATGTCCTGATAAAGATATACCGGACCGCAATCTGTGGCACCGATGTGCATATCTATAACTGGAATGAATGGGCAAAAAAGACGATTCCCGTACCCATGCACATAGGGCACGAGTTTGTCGGAAAGGTGGAGAAGATCGGCGCCAATGTGCGTGATTTCAAACCCGGCGATATCGTTTCCGGTGAGGGGCATCTTGTATGCGGCCACTGTCGAAACTGCCTGGCAGGCAGGCGGCACCTCTGTATGAAAACCAGCGGCGTCGGTGTGAACAGGGCAGGGGCCTTTGCAGAATATCTCAGCATTCCGGTGACCAATGTCTGGTACTGCGATCCCGATATCCCGATGGACATACTCTCATGCTTCGATCCGCTGGGTAATGCCACGCATACTGCGCTTTCATTCGACCTTCTGGGTGAGGATATCCTGATAACGGGCGCAGGGCCCATAGGATGCATGGCCGTTGCCATTGCCAGACACGCGGGTGCCCGCCATATAGTCGTAACAGATGTAAATCCCTACAGGCTGGCGCTCGCGAAAAAAATGGGGGCAACTCTGGCTGTGGATGTGAGCCGCGATACCATAGAGGGCGCTCAGGAAAAACTGGGAATGAAAGAGGGCTTTGATGTGGGGCTGGAAATGTCGGGCAATCCCGGCGCCCTGAACTCCATGCTGGCAAATATGTGTCATGGTGGAAAAATCGCGCTTCTGGGGATCTTGCCGGGTGATGCCGGCATCAACTGGGAAACAGTAATCTTCAACGGACTTACCATAAAGGGCATCTATGGGCGTGAGATGTATGAAACATGGTACAAAATGACGGCAATGATTCAGTCTGGGCTTGATATAAGCGCAATCATCACCCACCATTTTCACTATACGGAATACAGGGAGGCATTTGAAATAATGAAATCGGGGCAATCCGGCAAGGTAATATTGAACTGGGTTGATTGATTCATGACTCAGGATCGATGGTCACGGTTTGCGCTGTAAATTAACGGTGGCCAGTATAATGAGCGCGATCACTGCGCCCACAGCTCCGACCGGCCAGAATTCCCCTCCAAATCCATGAGTGGTCACAAAGTCCACGGCAATGCCGAGAAGGGGAGCCACGAGTATCGTTGAGACGGATTTCGCCTGGCTCTCGACGGAAAGCACTGTCGCGCCGCGTTCCTCAGTTGCGTACTCGTCAAACCGGCTGATAAGTATCGGTCTCCACAGGTTCTGCATAACGTACAGGACCACAAATCCCACGATTGCCACGTAGTACCATTTCAGATACAGAACGACTGCCAGTAAGAGATAGACAAAGAGTACGCCCTTCCAGATAAGAGACGCTCCCTGCTCCTCTCCGCCCGCGTACTGCGTGATCCTGTGCGACTTGCGGCTCGCCCACGCGGACAGCAGGTGCAAAGCGAAATAGACCATTCCCACGACAATCGCGCTTCGTCGGGTATTTTCCATATACACAAACAGAGGAATGACCAGAACCGTGCTCTTGATGACTGGTTGGAGATAATCCTTGGCCGCCTCAAACACCCCCTCAAATGCCATCGATTCGGTAATCAGGCGGCGCAGATGCCTTGTTTTTATACAGGCACGAAGTGTAGTCCTCAGATTGCCAAAGACACCGCTCAGGGTAGATCCTTTCTGGATATGTCCCTCCAGCTCAACGGGATAATACATGAAATTTACAAGTCCGAGCACGTACGGAACTATGGAGAGATAGAAAACAGAGGAATAATTTTTTGTGAATATGACAAACAGGGTGGCGATGATGATTGAAAACGCGGAACCCAGTTTGGACCATGATCGGGTGTAGCCATAGATTTGGGTCTTTTCATCCAGACGCCCCTGAAGTCGAAGCCAGGTAAATATCATGGCCTTGTGAGTGCCTGTCCGGAATGCCTCGCCGATGGCGAAGAAAAGCATGGCGGCAAAGAAGTGCAGGTATATTCGAACAAAACCGAACATGGCAAATGAGATGATATAGGCGGTAAAGGAGATCATCATACATCTGCGGCGCCCGTACATATCGGCCAGAACTCCACTGGGGACTTCAAAGACGTTGATGCAGATCTCCCTGAAAGCAACAAGAAGACCTATCTGTGTGAAGCTGAAACCTCTTTCAAGGAAGAGAAGTATTATGAATGGTTCATAATACCGTTGATTCTTCAGGAAACCGTATATTGAGAAACGGGCAAGCATGGCCAATCCTTCATCTGTTGATTAACATGAACTGAGAAGCGGTCGAAGTAGCGAGTTTTGGTGGTAAATGTTTACTGAGGACTCCCTTGGCCTGGCGCCACCCAGCTCTGAGAGGTCGGGGCCTCGACCCCTCGTTCCCCACAACTATTAGTCAACAGTCAATGACTGACTCCAATAGACTCCATAACGATGAAGTCACCGGCCGATGTTAAGCGCAGCAGAACACTGGTCTGGTGTACTGACAGGTTGGCTCCTTAATTATTTCTTGGGGAAATACTTCACATCGTCTATATTCTTAAAATCTGAATCTTGAGTCCAGATGGTAGCCTCGAATTCTTTTGCTGTTGCGATAATAATACTGTCAACCATTGGAATCTTGTGCTCCAGACTTATTTTTGAGGCAGCAATCGCCATAGAAGCTGTTAGATCCACAACCCTTCCTTTTTGCATAGCAACGGCTACTTGTAACGCTTCATTCTCACTGGACTCTCGAAGAACTACCTTGAAGACCTCATATATCGTTACCGTTGGAACAACAAGCGAATCCGTGTCATTCAAAGCTGTCAGGAAATGTTTGGCATTCGGCTCGTCCGCGAAGTATGCAAGCCAACCGGAAGAATCGACGATATTCATAATCTATCTCCCTCACGTTCGAATTCAGTATTTATGCCTTTGATGAATCCGCGAAGCTCTTTAATATCTCGTTCCGGGATAAGTTCGATCCGTCCACCATATTCTACAACCTGCATTTTTTGACCTGGGCGAAGACGCAATGCCTCCCTGACTACTTTTGGTATAACGACTTGATATTTTGGTGATACAGTTACAGTTTGCATGTCACAACCTCTATCGATATTATTTCGTATTACGATAACATGAACGATAAGGGGTGTCAATTTTATTGATGGCGAACGCCGCTAATCAGCCGCGACTGCAAGGAGTCGGCTGCACAAGGGAAGTTCACGTTCTTATACCCATCAAGGGGGTACTGAAAAGAGTCCGGGGAGGCCTGTTTTCCATGCGGCATAATGTTGTTTCCAGTGAAATCACCGGAAGGGGCCACCGGTTCCCAAATGTCCCGGCACATATGACGGAAGACTCTGCCCCAACTCACTCCGGTTTTAACAGATTCCCGGGAGAAAAGTTTCAAGGTGTCGCCCTATTTGTCATTTCTCAGCTTTATCCAGATCTGCGTCGACATCCCGCTTAAAATCCAGGGTCAGGTAATCAAAACTCGTGGGGAGGGAAAGCTCCAGTCTGTTTATGAACTGAACGCCGGCACCCACCTTTGCGGGAACGCATTCGATAAGATGCCCTCCACAGTGTGAATCCGCGGAGAGAAAGTGCAAATGAAGTCCCGGTACATTCAGCGACGACATAAAGGAAGGGGTGAAAAATCCCGCCAGCGAGCCTTCAATATCATGAAAGTCAAAGACGGGCTGCTCCGCGGTAACCTCCACCAGCGGGCGGTAGCTTTCCTGCTTTGGTACCGATCGCGTCCTTACGCGGGCAAAGAGGCCGTCGATCCGAACCGCGTAAAACATGTTTGGAGACGGCAAAAGACTTTGGATCCACTCCAGGAAATCGTCATAGGGCAGTTCCTGATCAAGCTCGTCATGGGTCAGAGGTTCGTAGAAAGTAACGCAGGCGAAGGGAGTCAGGGCACTGTCATCGACGACATTGACAGTCCCATCTCCCGTGATCTGGTAGATCACGCCGTCGAGCATTATCATCTCCCCGTCCAGATGGTCAAATGTGCCGATGCCGAAATCACCGTGTTCTTTGATCTCCCTGAAGGGAATCCTCTCTTCATAGATTCCTTCAACCAGTGCATTCGCGGGGGAGCACAAATATAAGGGGTTTCCGCCTTTTCTTGTGGATTTATCTTTACGATTCATAGCCACTCCATAGGTTAAATGGGGCCAGCGCCCTTTTATTCCAGATTATATCTTTAAGGTCTAATCTTCCATCACCGTTAAAATCTGACAGCTCCGATATGGCCAGGTCCTTTTGTATAATGATGTCGTTTAAGTCTGAAATGGTCTGACCTCTTTCTGATGCATCAAGCTGATCTATTTGAAATATTTTTTTACGATTCCCTTTGCGGCGATTATTCCCGAGACAGCCGCTCCTACAATTCCACGACTTTTCCCTGTGCCATCGCCGGCCACAAAGATACCTTCAATATTTGTTTCCAGATGCCGGTCAGTGGGGAAATGGGTATCAAAAAACTTAATCTCCGGCGCATATAACAGGGTTGAGGGGTGAAGAATACCGGGGACGATCTTGTCAAGGGTTTTCAGGGATTCCCACAGATTATCTACTATGCGCGCGGGCAGGCCGAGCGTAATGTCTCCCGGGACCGCATTGTAAGTGGCCCTGCAGCGGTCGAAGTGACGGGTTTTACTGTCAAATGTTGATTGAGAACTCCTTTTCCCCTCCCTGAAGTCTCCGATTCTCTGAACGATAGGCCTGCCGCCACCCAGCAGGAAAAATTGCTTTGCAATCATCCGGCCGAATTCAGTGGTGTCAGAAAAGGGTTGTGTCAGGGAAACAGTATTTATCAGCGCGAAATTTGTATTGTCTGTCTTGCGATCGAAGAGGGCATCCCCGTTGATTAGTTTAAAACTATCGTAATTCTCAATCCTTACCCTGCCACCCGGGTTAGTACAGAATGTTCTTACCCTGTCACCGTGGCGTCTTGTATTGAAAATAAACTTGGGATCGTACACAACATCGGTTATTGCGTCATAAAACTCTCTGTTCAGCTCTACGCGAATACCCACATCAATGGGTCCAAAATTATTATTAACACCTGTTTTTCTGGAAGTGTCTCTGAACCAGTACGCGCCACTACGTCCAGGGGAAGCGAGAACGGTTTTTCCAAAATACTCTTTCCTCTTTTGATCTTTGTGACATACAAAGCAAAATCTTTCATTCTCCCTCTCAATAGAGAGAATCTCGGTGTCGAGGAAAAAAGTGGTGTTGATAAGGGAACTTCGCAAATAATCTACGAATTCTTTCCCATTATCGGTTCCATAGTGCCACTGTTCGGGAGCGATAAATTCTACATTGTGTTCCCCGGCGATCTTTTTCCACGCGTCGATCTTTTCATTATTTTCAATAAAAGTAACCTGTTGACACAGGGGAAACTTAATAAAAACCTGCTTCACTTCCCGCATCAAGTCCTGGGCCTCTTCTTTGTCAACCTGGAGTTCATCAAGATCAATTCCAATCCGGTAGTCAAAATTCAATTTGCCATCGTTCAGCAAGCCGCCCGCTGAATATTGATTCCGGTCGAAGATAGCGATTTTGTCAATACCCATACGTTCGAGCCACATAGCTGTAAACAGACCGGCTGGGCCGGAACCTATGATCAATACATTGAAGTCACTCATATTCCCCCCGCATTCTAATTATCAAAAGCTCAAGGGGCATCTATTGGCGCCCCCGTAAAGTTCTTCATATCGAATCCAGGAGTTGAGTTTATTTTCACAGACCCGATAAGTCAATTCAATTTCCTGAAAAAGCACATCTTTCCCCAGTATAATCAGCATTCACTAATTGCCCTTCAGGGGTGTTCGTGTTATAGAATTACCCAATATGACGCCTGTTATTGAGGGCTGAAACTTTTTGGGGAATATCATGGACGAGACCATTAAAAGAAAAAAGACAAGACCTGTCTATGTCGGGCCGGTCAAGATAGGGGGCGATGCCCCCATTACCGTTCAGTCAATGACCTGCACCGACACAAGAGATGTGGAGACGACAGTCAGTCAGATCAAGAGGCTTGAGGATGCGGGCTGTGAAATCGTCAGGGTAGCTGTTCCTGACATGGAGGCAGCGCGTGCGATTGCGGACATCAAGAGGAAAATAAAGATCCCTTTGATTGCGGACATACATTTTGACCACCGGCTCGCGATAGGCGCCATCAGAAACGGTGCCGACTGCATAAGAATAAACCCGGGAAATACAGAGAAAGAAAAGATAAGAGAGATCATACGTGAAGCAAAAGAGAGGGACGTGTCGATACGCGTAGGGGTCAATGCGGGTTCCCTCGAAAAGGATATCCTCGCCAGACATGGTGCTCCGACAGCGCCCGCGCTTGTTGAAAGCGCCCTGAGAAACATTGAACTCTTTGAGGATATGGATTTCCGGTCTATCAAACTTTCATTAAAGGCATCCGATGTTCCTGCCATGATAGAGGCTAACCGGGCGATTTCCGCGGCCACCGATTATCCCCTGCATCTTGGTGTCACTGAAGCGGGAAGTCTTGTCAATTCCTCGATAAAGTCATCCATAGGTATCGGAGTACTTCTTAATGAAGGCATAGGTGATACTATAAGGGTTTCAATATCGGGCGATCCTGTCGGAGAAGTCCGTGTTGCTTACGATATACTGAGAGCCCTGGGCATCAGAAGGGTAGGCCCGGATATCATTTCCTGCCCCACCTGCGGACGCTGCGAGATAGACCTGTTCAGGCTGGTTGAAGAGGTGGAAAACAGGCTTGTGGGAGTAAAGCAATACTTTAAGGTTGCTCTTATGGGCTGCGTTGTCAACGGGCCTGGCGAGGCTGCCGAAGCGGATATAGGCATTGCCGGCGGACGCCACTTCGGATTTCTTTTCAAAAAGGGCAAGATTGTAAGAAAGATAAAGGAAGAAGAGTTCGTGGATGCCCTGATGGATGAGATAAATGCGATGATAGAAAACAGTGAACAGTGATCAGTGATCAGAAGTCAGTGATCAGGGGTCAGGAGTAGGGAGCAGTAACTCGAGACTCGAGACTAATTAATATATATTGAGGAGGAATGATGCGTTATTCAGAGATGTTTTTGCCGACCACAAAGGAGACTCCTTCTGATGCGGAGATCGTAAGCCACCAGCTAATGCTGCGGGCGGGAATGATAAGGAAGCTGGCCGGAGGGATATACGCGTATCTGCCCCTAGGTTATCGTGTGATCAGGAAGGTGGAAAATATTGTGCGTGAAGAGATGAACAGGGCGGGCGCGCAGGAGGTATTTATGCCCGCAGTGCAGCCGGCCGAACTCTGGATGGAATCGGGACGCTGGGATATGTATGGGAAAGAACTGCTGAGGGTCAGGGACAGGCACAACAGAGACTACTGTATCGGGCCCACGCATGAAGAGGTGATAACCGCGCTGGTGCGCGATGAGATACAGACATACCGCCAGCTTCCCCGGAATCTCTATCAGATTCAGACAAAATTTCGTGACGAGATAAGGCCCAGATTCGGTGTCATGAGGAGCAGGGAGTTCGGCATGAAAGATGCCTACAGTTTCGACGCCACTGAAGAGAGTGCGGAGGAAAGCTACAGGAAGATGTTCGATGCCTACACCAGGATATTCACGCGGTGTGGACTTGGCTTCAGACCGGTGGAGGCGGACAGTGGTAATATAGGGGGAAGCTTTTCCCACGAATTCATGGTCACCGCTGATTCCGGAGAGGACGCGATGGTCTATTGCACCTCGTGCGATTATGCAGCGAATCTTGAGAAAGCGGAGATCTCCAGACCGGAAAAAGAGACAAATCATGCCATGGAATATTCCCCGATAGAGGAGGTTCATACTCCTGATGTAAGAACCATCGAAGAGGTCTGCGCGTTTCTGGATGTTGCACCCATGGATGTTGTAAAAACGATGATATTCATGTGTGATGGTAAACCTGTAGCCGTCCTGGTAAGGGGGAATGAAGATATAAACGAGGCAAAACTCAGGAATTATCTCGGGTGTGACTCTCTCGAACTCGCCATGGAGGATACTATCCTGGAGGTTACCGGATCTCCCAGGGGATTTGCCGGTCCAATAGGAATCAAATCTACTATTATCGCGGATTATTCTCTCATAAGCATGAAGAATTTTGTTGTTGGAGCCAACAGGGAAGATCACCACATAAAAAACTGTAATATCGGAAGAGACTTTGAGATAAGAGATTATGCCGATCTGAGAATCATAAGGGAAGACGATGTGTGTCCGCGCTGCGGAGGAGATTTCAGGATTGTCAGGGGCATCGAAGTGGGACATGTGTTCAAGCTCGGCGTAAAATACAGCAAGGCTATGAACGCCACGTTCCTTGACAGGGATGGCAAGGAGAAATACATGATTATGGGATGCTATGGAATCGGCATAGGAAGAACAGCCGCCGCATGTATAGAGCAGAGTCATGATGAAGACGGGATTATATGGCCTATGTCGATTGCGCCATTCCAGGTGATAATCACACCTGTGAACATGAAGGATGAGAATCTGACCAATGCCGCAGAAGATCTGTACAACAGTCTTACCGCGGATGGGATAGAGGTCATTTTAGATGACAGGGATGAAAGAGCGGGTGTAAAATTCAAGGATGCCGACCTGACAGGCATACCCCTCAGGGTCACAGTAGGTGCCAAAAGCCTTGCAGAGGGAAAGGTTGAAGTAAGATTCAGAAAATCCGGAGAGGTCGAAAAAATACCCCTTGAAACAGTCAGTGGGTTTATCACAAAAACGATAGTGGATCAGCTCTCGATTAGCTGTAGTTGATTAAAGAAGAATTCAAGGGGTCAGGGATTCAAGGATTCGAGTGAATAAGTGTATTGGGTAAGTAGCGTGGGGTCTCTGTGCCCCACAGAGGGCGCGCTCTGATCGGGCATCAGTTCAGGGTAGATGGTAGAATATGATACGAATAACCGACATACTGGAAAAAGGCCAGAAGTATCTGTCTCAGAAAGACCTCGAGATGATAGAGAAGGCCTACATATTTTCCGCAGCCGTGCATCAGGGACAACTGCGACTGTCGGGAGAGCCTTACCTTACCCATCCCCTGGAAGTGACGGGAATGCTGCTTGAAATGGGGCTTGACACCTCCACGCTGATAACCGGTCTGCTGCATGACACCGTCGAGGATACACTGGCCACCCTTGAGCAGGTGGAGGAGGCATTCGGCAAAGAGGTTGCCTTCCTCGTGGACGGCTTGACCAAGATAAGCAAGATAACATTTGGAGACCAGATGGAGCGTCAGGCGGAGAACTTCCGAAAAATGATACTGGCGATGTCCTCCGATATCAGGATTCTCCTCATAAAACTGACTGACAGACTCCATAACATGCGCACACTTGATTTTCATTCCCCGAACAGACAAAAATTCATAGCACAGGAAACTCTTGAGGTATACGCTCCGCTGGCCGCGCGCCTGGGAATAAACTGGATAAAGGATGAATTGGAGGATCTGTCGCTGAAATACCTTCATCCGGATGGATATTATGAACTGATTGAACGTGTGGATAAAAATAAAGAAGAGCGTGACCGGTACACAGAAGAGGTAAGGGATATAATCCGCAGGCAGGTGGAAAGCTTTGGCTTAAAAGGAGATGTCAGGGGAAGAGCCAAGCATTTTTACAGCATTTTCAAGAAGATGCACGAACAGCATATAAATTTTGATGAGGTTTACGATCTCACGGCATTCAGAATAATCCTTGATTCAGACGAGGAAAGAAAGTGCTACGAGGTGCTCAGCGTCATTCACGCACTCTGGAAGCCCGTTCCCGGACGTTTCAAGGACTATATAGCAATGCCCAAGGCGAATAACTACCGCTCCCTGCACACTACGGTTATCGGCCCATATGGAGAACGGGTGGAGATACAGATAAGAACGAAAGAGATGGATGAGTGGGCGGACAAGGGTATCGCGGCTCATTGGAGGTACAAAGAGGGCAGGGTCTCTTCCGCTGAGGATGAAGATCAGATCGACAAACTCAGAGAGTTGCTTGAGGGGCAGACAGAGCAAGAAGATGCCAGGGAGTTTATGAAGAGTCTGAAGCTGGCCCTCTATCCTGATGAAGTTTACGTGTTTACACCAAGGGGGGACGTAAAATCTTTTCCAAAGGGCGCCACACCGATTGATTTTGCCTACAGCGTCCATACCGATGTGGGAAATCAATGCATAGGGGCAAAAGTGAACAGAAGCATTGTTCCCCTGAAGTACCAGCTCAAAAACGGCGATACAGTGGAGGTTATGACCCAAGCCGGGCATTATCCCGGCAAAGACTGGTTAAAATATGCGGTGACATCGAGGGCTGTATCCAAGATAAAACAGTGGATCAAGACCGAAGAACGTGGAAAAAGTATCATACTCGGCAGGGATATTCTTGAAAAAGAACTTAAGAGGCACCTCCTGAAGCTCGGCCAGTTGGTCAAGGCTAACGAATTCAGCGCCATATTGGAGGAACATTCTCTGGCCACGGTCGATGACCTGCTGGCCCTTATCGGTTATGGAAAAATGTCGGCAAAACATGTGACGCACCAGTTGTTGAATGATGAGGAGGAAGAAGAGAAAAAAGAAAAAAGGGGAATTCTGGACAGGGTCAAGGATAAGTTCAGAAAAGCTCCATCAGACGCGGGCATATCCATCACAGGGATTGATAATATCATGGTGAGATTTGCCAAGTGCTGTAGCCCTCTTCCGGGGGATGATATAGTCGGCTGTGTAACACGGGGCAGGGGCATAACTATTCATGGATCTGATTGTCCCCTGGTAAGAGAGATGGACACTGAAAGAATAATTGACGCACAGTGGAACGTGGATGAAAAACAGACCTTCTCGGTTGGTATTATAGTAACCTGCAAAGATAAGAAAGGACTTCTGTCCGAGCTGAGCAATGTCATATATTCTCTGGGAATAAATACGACCTATGTCAATATTAACGCAACGCCGGGTAATAACGCGATCTGTGACTTTCAGTTGGACATAAAAGATCTTAAGCAGCTTAACATGATTATTGCCGAGTTGAAGAAATTAAAGAGTGTTTTATCCGTTGAAAGGATGCGAGGACCATTTCGCAGTACCGAAAGGAACAAATCACACGAAAATATTGACATCCGGCATTAGATTGCTGTACTAAACCAGCGCAAAGAATCTTATGACAGGGGATAAAATGATTGCAAAATCAAAAAGACTGACGCGTGGTGTAATCTTATTTATGTTGCTGATTTTCCCGGTATCCGCGGCCGCTGCGAAACATGTTGTGGTAATAGACCCGGGTCACGGGGGCAGTGACATGGGAGTAACCCTTTCCAGAAGCGTTCATGAAAAGGATGTAACCCTTGCCGTCGCAAGGTTTGTGAGGGAAAATCTATCCCGTGTGAATGATATAAAAATACGGCTCACACGATTGGATGACAGGGATGTCTCCACGACAAATAGAAAAAAGCTCGAAGAAAAGTCGAATGCGGATCTCTTTATAAGCCTTCATGTCAATGCCGGTTTTGGACTGAATGCAAAGGGATATGAGATTTATTATCCTGTCTCTGATATTCCATCCGCTAAAAAGAGCAGCTCAGGAGAAATACTAAAAGACATGACGCAAACCAGGTATCTGAATAGCTGCGTCCGGTTTGCCCAGATAGTCCAGAAGAATATGGGAAGGGTGCTCCCACGCGAGGGGAGGGGATTGATAAACGCGCCGGTCCTTGTTCTTCAATCTATGGAAGCGCCTGCCGTTCTGCTGGAAATAGGTTTTGCAACAAATATTGAAAACAAGAATAAGCTGAAAGATAAGAAATTCCAGGAGGTTGTTGCCGACGCGTTAACCAAAAGCATAAAAGAATATTTTTCTACCGGTGAGGCATCATGAAAAGGACAACCGGCCGCGAATGGAATGAAATGCGGCAGATAAAGATAATCAGGGATTTCCTGCCAAGTGCGAAGGGATCAACACTCATAGAAATGGGTAACACGCGCGTGATATGCACAGCCTCTCTGGAAGACAGGGTGCCTCCCTTTTTGAAAAATTCCGGGACAGGGTGGCTGACGGCGGAATATGCCATGCTTCCGATGTCCACATCCTCGAGAAGCACAAGAGAATCGTCCAGCGGCAAGGTCAAGGGGAGAACACACGAGATCCAGAGATTGATAGGAAGGTCGCTGCGCGCGGTAACAGACCTGAATGCATTTTGTGAAAGGACGATCTATATTGACTGCGATGTAATACAGGCCGATGGAGGCACGAGAACCGCGTCCATAACCGGTGCCTTTATAGCGTTGGTGGATGCCCTTCGCAGATTGAGAGAAGATGGTAAAATAAAAGAGTTGCCGGTAAAGGACTTTATATCCGCGATCAGTGTCGGGATTGTTGACGGCGAGGTTCTACTTGATCTTGACTACGAAGAAGATTCAGGAGCCGATGTTGATATGAATTTCGTAATGACCGGAAGCGGGGGAATCGTTGAGGTTCAGGGAACCGCTGAGGCAGAGCCCTTCAGCCGCGATATGCTGGACAGGATGACCGACGTAGCGACAACAGGAATCTCCGAACTTATAAAAAAGCAAAAAGATATCCTCGGAGAGATATGACGGCATTTGAGGTTTTATCAGTGACTGAACCTGAAAACCGGAAGATTGTTTTTGCCTCAAAAAACGGGGGCAAAATAAAAGAACTTAAGGCACTGCTTGAGGGGATGGATGTCAACCTTTTCTCACTGTATGACTATCCCGATGCCCCGGATATTATAGAGGACGGCGGCACTTTTCTTGAAAACGCTTTGAAAAAGGCGCGCGTTATCTCCGAATATACCGGTGGGACAGTCATAGCCGACGATTCGGGACTGGAGGTGGACTACCTGAAAGGGGCACCCGGTATTCATTCGGCCAGGTATTCAGGAGCAGGAGCAACAGATAAAAGAAACATTCGCAAGCTCCTGGCGGAATTAGAGAACGTTCCCACAGAAAAAAGGGGGGTGGCGTTCAGATGCGCGCTGGTTTTATACCGGCCAGACGGAACCTTCGAAGCCTTTGAAGGTAAGCTGGAGGGAAGAATAGCCACAGAGCAGGCAGGCAGTGAAGGTTTTGGCTATGATCCAGTGTTTATCGTATCTGAATACGGCAAAACAGTTGCCCAGCTTGATCCTGAGACAAAAAACAGGATCAGTCACAGAGCGGTGGCCTTTGCCAAACTCAAAAAAAGCTTGCAGAAATAAGTCGGATAATCTAAAACGCATCAACTTTTCCCGCCATTCGGGGCGTAGCGCAGCCTGGCAGCGCGCCTGCTTTGGGAGCAGGATGTCGCAGGTTCAAATCCTGCCGCCCCGACCAATAAAATCAATGAATTGTGTGTGGTTCGAGCCTCTTTCAGGTCTATCAGGTGACCCCGGGGACCTGTTGTTTTTGCATAGATTATTCTGACGTCATCCAGCTCAATTCGAAAATAACGAGGGACACTTCTTCGCTGATTTGATTCTATAAGACAGCTGCCAAAAAGGCGGATTGAAGATACAGAAAGGGCGGGATGATTATCCCGCCCTTTCTTATGAGATTCTCACCGCTCCGCAAAATCACGGCTTAAAGAGTGGGAACTCCCTGTGGGAAAAGTCGTCATAGACGGGCGTCATACTGAAGAAATTGTCATCGAAAACAGGGGCGCCGATTTCACCCATCAATATAGTTCCCGATTCTCCCAGGGGGAACATACTTTCGATCCCGACAGGACCCGTCACTCCGAACTCGACGCAGTGTGCGTAGGTGGAACGTGACGAGAAGGGGATTTCCCATACCAGTCTCAGCATATCGTGGTTAAATGTGATAATTCCCCTTTCATTATTGCCCCAGGGTCTTGCGCCCAGATCGCCAAGGACGTTGTCGAGCGCTTCAACAATTATTTCATCATAGGAGTTGTATGGTTTGTACCAGTCGTAGTTGTTCTCTATGCCCCCTGGCATAAGGCCGTGGAGGAGAACGTTGAAGAGGCGTATTTCTTTTTCTTCTTCAAGAAAAGGGCTGTCCAGCTCATCAAAAGTGAGGTTCAACACCTCATCGATCCACGCGTCCATGAGGACCCATGCGTCGGCGCGATCCATCCCTTCGGCCCACTCTGTATTGCCGCCGTCCACAAAATGTCCATCCCACGCCGCGAGAAGGGCAAGGGCCGCTGAACGATCGGCATTGGGGGCATCCGGGGCAGTATTCACCGCAGCGGTGAAATAATTAGACGCAAATTTCCAGGGATTTCCACCGTCTCCGAAGGAGTCCGTGGTGGCGATGTTGAGTGCGAGATTCCTTAGATCATCGAAGGTCAGGCCATTGTGTGCCGACAAGTAGTCATCGACCACATGGGCTCTGTTGAACGGGCCGAAGAAGTATGAGAGGTTATTGTATGAATTAGCGTAGCCCTCGTTCGTCTTGTTGTTCCAGCCACAGTAGTAACCCTGGCCGTTATTGCGATCGGTAGAACGGGGGATAAGGACGGCTGAATCCCATTCAAGCGGCGGCGCGACGGCGCCTTGCGGGAGTCGCCATTCACCATAAGGACGGACGGGGTCCCTTCCCGACATCCAGTACGCTATGTTTCCGTCCCTGTCCGCGTAGCAGAAATGCTGAGATAACGGCACAAGTTCTATGGCTGCCCCGAATTCATCCATACTGGTTGCCCGGGCAATGTCAAGATATGCCTTCATAGACTCGAACTCATATCCCCAGTGTGAGTATTTCCATGAGATTATGGGGTTTAAGGGGTTTGGTACATAGGTTCCCGGGTCATAGGGGATGGGATTGATGACCGGTCCATGAACGGTTCTCCAGACGGGCAAAACAACGTCGTCTCCGCCTGCCACGTGGATGGTCTCCATCCTGTTAAGTGTCACGTTCGAAGGATCTTCAAAATAGTAATCCACCGTATGGGCGTGCCCGACCTGCATGGACCAAGCGTGATGCGGAGTGCGTCCGATAACAATCGCGGGAATTCCTGTGATTATCATGCCTGAGACATTCAAGCCACCGGCCCTTATGGAACCCTCGCCGACAACGGAGGGAACGGTGAATCCCATCTGCGGACCCGAGTAGATAATAGGATTGCCATCCGCAGTTTTGCTCCCCGCTACGGTCCAGGCATAGCTCCCCATTTTAACATAGGCGTTTATCTTCTTCAGGTTTTCGTCAATCCTGGAGCGCATCTCTGCCATGCTTTTAGCAAGACCGCTGACGTCTGGGAATGACGGAGGGTTTTCCATAAGCGGGGATAGTCCTTTTTCCCTCGATTCGAAAAGCTTGACACCTCCGGGGATATAGGTCAGTGCATCGGGATCATTTATCCAGCGGAGGTCTTCGAACATGATCGCTCCTGTCGTCGGATAAAGGGTCATGAGTCCCTGGTACAATGCCGCGTTATCGAGCTGTCCCATCTTCTGCGCCTCGACATCAAAATTTCTCATCATCAGCGTCGCCCAGGCCAGGACATCCTTGTACGTCCAGTCCTCAGGCATAAATCCAAGGGCGGCAAATTCGAATGGAAGCAGGGAACGATAATCACGAATCTCGGCTATGCGCCTGTTAAAACCCGCCACATAACCGTTGATCACATCCTGAACCTCTTCATCCAGGGCATCAAAACCGTCCTCCAGTTCCTGGTCGGAATAGCCGGTAATGCGTACCAGAACATCCTGCTCTAACTGATCGGGGCCGAATATCTCTGCCAGCCTTCCCGTAGCGGCTCGTCTGAATGTTTCCGCCTGCCAGAGACGGTCGGTGGCGACGGCGTAGCCCATCGCGTCAAAGACATCATAGAGATTGTCTTCGTCGTAGCCGGTTATGAACCAGACGCCCCTGCCGTCACGGGTAATCTCCACCGTGGATTGTCGATCATTATCATCTCCGCCTGTTCCGATGATTGTAATGAATCCCAGGACAATAACGCAGGCTAGACCGACAGCGGTTGTGACTTTAAAAAATAAATTATCCCTTTTTTTCATAACCTGTTCTCCTTTCCATTGTAAAGGTTAGTATAATATATGCGAAGACGGTGCCGAGTAAGAAAGCGATGAGGTCGAGATAATCGAAGGTTCCGAGGCGGAAGAAGTTTGCCGTGTTCTCAAGGAAGGGAATCCCATCGAACCATGAGGGGATGAACTTCAGGGGTGTTGAACTGTATCTCTGCCCCATCTCAAAGGCGCCGTCAATTAAAAGCCAGAATAGACAAATAAAAAGACATCCTCTCTTGCGGGAACCGAGGATGCCCGCCGTTATCAGGATAAAGGAAAAAACGTGGGCAAATGCAGGAAAGCTGCTGCCGATATGACCGAACATGTTCGGAAATTTGTCGTGAAGGCTTATATCCTTCGCCCATCCGGCGAGGAAATATGCAGTATCAGGAGGCCGGTCAATGAGATAGACAAGGAGCCCGACGAGGAGCGTGGCGATACCGATAAGTATTTGAAGTGCGTTTGCCTTTGTTGAATGCATCGGGGGGATTGCCTCTTCAAAAATAGTGAAAGGTTAGTAAGATTGTAAATCCCGCCGTATATAAAATTAGACCTACAGCAACGCTCCCGGTGTCGGTGAATCAACTTTTCCGAAGCGGTGCAGCATGGTTGAAACGTGAAAGTGGTTGAAAAACTCGTCAATCTTGTCAAAAATACGAACATCAGCTTGAGTTTGGGAGGCGATCTTGATATGGTTCACACGAGCCCTTTCCTTTTGATATTATTGCGTTTTGTCACAGATTCACTATAAATCAAAAGACTGGGCTCTTCAAGTATTATTTGCTATAATATCAACATATTAAACCATATCACGCCTTGTATTTGTTAAACCCGAAAGTTGAGTCAAAATTTATACCCTGTCACTTTTTTGTCATCGTATACACGCCATCCCACCCGGTTTCCGGAGGATTTTGCTTTAATCTATCGCATCTCTTTATGTACAATTCGGATGGTGGGTCACCGTCACGGATCTCTATAGCCTTTTTAAAACAGGACATTGCTTCATCCCACTGATATTGCCTGTAATGTACCAGTCCTTCCTCAAAGGCACTGACAAAGCCACTCAGCTTTTCCGAATCTTTCCTTTCTCCCAATAGCTCGTATATTTTAACCGGAAGCGTTTTCCCTTTAACCCTGACGGAATCCAGTTCGCGGCAGAACAACGTATCCTTCACACTTTCGTAAGTAAATTCACTGATAACTATATTTGTACCGTACTCCTTATTTATCCCTTCCAGCCGGGAGCCAAGGTTCACGCTGTCGCCCATAACGGTGTAATCGAATCTCATCTCGGAACCCATGTTGCCGACAACCATGTCGCCACTGTTGACACCTATTCCAATGTCAAGCACCGGCCGCTCTTCATCAGACCATTTCTTCTGAAGTTTTTTCAATTCCTCCATCATTCTTATTGCCGTCATGCATGCCCTTTTCGGATGATCCGGCTGATCCAGCGGGGCGCCGAATACTGCCATAATGGCATCCCCCATATATTTATCGAGAAGTCCGTCATATTTAAAGACAATATCTGTCATGGCGGTGAGGTACTCATTCAACAAGTGGACAAGCTCTTCCGGTGTAAGCCTCTCCGAGACAGTTGTAAAACCCCTGATATCGGAAAAGAGTACCGATAGATTCTTTTTGTCCCCTCCCAGTTTGAGCTTTGAGGGGTCCTTCAGCATCTCATTGATGACCGACGCAGTCAAATAATACTGGAATGCACCCCTTATCTTCTTCTTTTCCCGCTCCTCCGTAATATATCTGTAAATGGTTATCCCGATATAGACTGTCAATATGGTAAATAACGGGTAGACTGTGTTAAGCCAGAGATTGTAACTGGAAAAAATAAACCGGTTTATCAAAACCCAGACGACAATTAAAGCTATAGCGAGTAAAAATCCGCTAACAGCCCTTGCCCGCGAAATGATAATCCCCATTATAAATCCGACCAGGATAATAATAAAAATATCAATCAGTGACGTCCATCCCGGTCGCCTGATAAAGTTCTGATGAAGGATGTTGTCTATCACCGTGGCATGGATACCTATGCCAGGGTAAGCAGTGCTGAAAGGTGTTACCCTCAGATCGTAAATTCCCGTTGCTGTAGCGCCAACCAGCACAATCTTGTCCTTAAAAAGGCCCGGATCCAAACGGTTGTGGATTATATCGGTAATAGAATAATGCGGGAAGGTTTTTGCCGGCCCCAGGAAATTAACGAGAATCCGTCCCGCTTCATCTGTGGGAATCTCTATGTCGCCGATCTTTATTCCCTCAACACCATAATCTGCTATTTTCAAGGAAAGCCCTAGTCTGTCCAGATACTGCTTCAGGACGGAAACCGATAATGGGGGATAAAAATTATCCCTGAACCTGATCACCAGAGGAGACCATCGATTTGCACCGTCAATATCGGAAAATGAGTTGAAATACCCACTACGCTCTGCCGCATCGGTGAGAGGTTTCACATTAGGTGCTGCAGAATACGCGTTTATGAGGTAATCTTCATCGAGCTTGCCTCTCATCTGAACGATGTCGTATTTCGATCCACTGATATATTCCTCACTACTCTCGATGTCTCTCTCTGAGAGGTGTTCCGCATCCTTTTTAGAGACGTAGAAAAAGTAACCAAGAGTCACATTCTCTGCCTGCTTGATAGATCGTGCAAGGATAAGATCTGTATTGGCCTCCTCCTTTTTCTCATCAAGAAATTTCAACAAGACAGGGTCTTTTAGTCCCATATCATTGATCTTTCTTGATAATCCCTCCAGGTCTTTAAGTGATGAATTTTCATCTGGCTCGGCAAACACAACGTCAAAACCGACACTCTTTGCTTCATACTCCTTCAGTTTATCTACAAGCAGCGCAATTGTAGTTCGTTTCCATGGCCATCGACCAAGTTCTGTCAAACTTTTCTCGTCAATAGCGGCAATTACTGTTTCTCCCCCTGGCGCTCTGGTGCCACGAGCCATAAAATTCAAGTCCAATGCCTTCAATTCCATGAAATGGAAGAAGGGGACTTTCATAATGTACATTGTAAGGGATAAAAAAATGACAAGGATGGTTATCTTTAGAGGAGACACGGAAAATGTCTTTTTTATCAGGGTTCCCATGTTTTTCCCGTTTACTTTTTACCCCCACCGGAGTTACCGCCACCGGAGTTACCACCACCGGAGTTGCCACCACCAGAGTTGCCACCACCAGAGTTACCACCACCGGAGTTTCCCCCACCGGAGTTGCCACCACCGGAGTTACCGCCATCCGAGTTACCACCACCGGAGTTACCGCCATCCGAGTTACCACCACCGGAGTTACCGCCACCGGAGTTACCGCCATCCGAGTTACCGCCATCCGAGTTGCCCCCACCGGAGTTGCCACCACCAGAGTTACCGCCATCCGAGTTACCACCACCGGAGTTACCGCCATCCGAGTTTCCCCCACCGGAGTTGCCCCCACCGGAGTTGCCCCCACCGGAGTTGCCCCCACCGGAGTTACCGCCACCGGAGTTACCGCCATCCGAGTTACCGCCATCCGAGTT
>CAZSYH010000031.1:0-18087 GCA_964610735.1 uncultured Syntrophaceae bacterium
TCTTAAGGTGAAGGAAGACAAGGTTTTCCAGTATCCTTCCGATATCGGCCTGCCGAAAGCCGATAATCGTATGCCGCAGGCCAAGGTCTTCAAATTATTTGAGGTAGTCACGCACGGGATCGGGGACGAGATATCTGATGGATGCTCCCGTTTTTATCCGCCTCCTTATATCTGTGGAAGATATGTCGAGGAGGGTCAGTTTTCTGAAGAATATGGAGTTGCCTGTGGGACCCCTGAAGCCGTCCGCGGCGCTGTCATATTGAAACAGAGAGGCAAGATCGGGGGGGAATGTGTCTGCCAGTTTTCTTGTCTCATACCCCGGTCTGGTCATGACAACAAAGTTGCACAGCCGCGCCAGATCTTTCCACTTTTTCCACATCTGAATCTCGTGGAAGGCATCCTGTCCCAGTATGAAATAGAGCTCGGTGCCGTCCGGCGAGTTGTCGATGAAGTGTCTGACGGTTTCGATAGAGTAGGATTTGCCCCCCCTCCTGTTTTCTGTGTCTGAGATTGAAAATGAAGGATTGCCCTCTATGGCCAGTTTGAGCATTTGCTCTCTGTGGTGAAAGGGGGAAATAACTCTGCCTGTCTTGAGGGGTTGTACGCGGGCGGGGATGAATATTATCTGGTCAAGGTGGAACAGCTCAAGGATCTCTTCGGCACATCTCAGGTGCCCGAGATGCACGGGATCAAAGGTTCCTCCGAATAGTCCCCATTTCATGTTCTTATCTGTCCGTCGCCGTAGATTATGAATTTTGTGGTTGTCAACTCTTCGAGTCCCATAGGGCCGAAGGCATGGAGCTTTGTGGTGCTTATGCCCATTTCCGCTCCCAGTCCCAGCTCGAACCCGTCACTGAACCGCGTAGAGGCGTTTACCAGCACCGTTGAGGAATTGACTTCATTCAGGAAGCGCTGGGAGTTTTTGTAGTCGCTCGTGACGATTGCCTCCGTATGTAGAGAGCCGTATTTCTCTATATGCGCCATGGCCTCGTCGATGCCGTCAACTATTCGTATCGCGAGGATAAGGTCAAGATACTCTTCATACCAGTCGGCCTCGGTCGCCCCCTCTATACCCGGAAGGATGGTCCTGGTCCTGTCGCAGCCCTTCAAAACAACGCCGGCCTCGCGAAACCTTTCAGCCATTACCGGGAGAAATCTTTCTGCAATATTTCTGTGTATCAGCAGGGTTTCCATGGCGTTGCATACACCTGACCTCTGGGCCTTGGCGTTGAGGGATATGTTGACGGCCATTTCAATATCGGCGCTCTCGTCCACAAATACGTGGCAGACACCCTTGTAGTGTTTGAGGACAGGTATCCTGGACATGCTGACAACTGCCCGGATAAGTCCTTCACCACCTCTGGGGATGATCAGGTCTATATACTCCTCAAGCTTCAGCATTTCATTAACAGCCTCCCTGTCGGTGGTGGAGATGATCTGTATGGCGCCCTCCGGGATATCGGTTTCTTTCAGGACATTCTGCAGTATCCGGGCAATGGCGAGATTGGAATTTATTGCCTCCGATCCACCCCGCAATATGACGGCATTTCCGGACTTCAGGCACAAAGCCGCGGCGTCCGCCGTTACGTTCGGACGGGACTCGTAGATTATTCCTATTACGCCGAGCGGGATCCGTCTCTTCCCGACGAGCAGACCGTTCGGCCTTTTTTTCATACCGGTGATTTCTCCTACCGGGTCTGGCAGGGCGGCAATTTCCGCGAGGCCGTCCGCCATGCCCTTTATTGCCGCTTTATTCAATGTCAGCCTGTCTATCATGGCATCGGACAGGCCCTTGCCTCTCGCGTATTCAAGATCCCTGGCGTTTTTCCTGATGATGTTACCAGACTCTTTTACCAGTGCCTCCGCCATCTTCAGGAGAGCCCTGTTTTTTACAGTGGACGAAATGTTCGCGAGGATGCCGGCGGCCTTTCTGGCTCGAGACCCTGTCTCTGTAACCTGTGCTTTTATATCCATTGTCCTGTCTTTCCACTATTTATATTTTCTCATTGAGAAGAGTTAATCTATAGTATATGAAAGGCCGTGTCAAGATTGACCCCTGCCTCACTTTGTTTAAAAATGGAGGCATTTTTAGGAGACGGAAATGGTTATGGACGGAATATGTGTCAGCGCCGGGAAAAATGTATGTGAAGTCATACAGGATGGTGGGTTTGATTTTGACAGGGTTACCACTTATGTGGGCGCGGCTTCGGGACCGAGATGGCTCGTGGCCAGCGGTTTCGACCTCTCGCTCCTGAAAAGCGGGGTGCTCGGCAATAAGCGTCCAGTGGTTCTCGTGGGGGCATCGGCGGGCGCTATGCGATTTGCCGCGTGGGTACAGCCGGAGCCTGATAAGAGTTATCGCGAGCTTATCGACGCCTATATCTCAATGAATTTTACCAGAAAAGATAAATCCGAAGAAAGACTTCAGTCTCTCCGCGATCTTGTAGATTATTACATCGATGATGATGCCATTCAGTTTGCGCTGGTCAATAAGAAGTACAGGCTCGCGATAATAACGGCCCGTGCCAGAGGACTTGCCTCTTCGGATGTGAGGTGGTTGCAGAGGCTGGCTATAGGGACGGGATTTGTGTGCAATACCCTCAACCGACGCATGATTCACTGGTTTTTCCAGAGGGTTGTATTTCACAACAGCCCGATCCCGCCGCCCTTTTGTCTGGACAATGATTTCAGGGGACAGGCGGTCGCTTTGAATAAAGTAAATTTTAAACACGCGATCCTGGCTTCATCGGCGATACCCCTTGCGGTTGCCGGTGTCAGGGATATATATGGCGCTCCAAATGGTACATACAGAGATGGAGGACTCACAGATTACCAGCTCAATCAGAAATATGCCGGTGAAAAGGGCTCGATTACCCTCATGTTTAACCATCAGGAGCGCATAATACCTGCATGGCTGGATAAAAGGCTGAAATCCAGGCGGCCACAGGAAAGATATCTTGAAGATCTCCTGATGGTCTGCCCGTCGGATGAGTTTATGCGTAAATTACCTTATAACAGGGTGCCTGATCGAGGGGATTTCAAGAGGTATGCCGATAATCCTTCAAAGAAGACAAGAAACTGGCGGCAGGCGGTTGAAACCTCGAAACACCTAGGAGAAGAGTTTCTGGAACTCGTGGAAAGCGGGAGACTGCGAGATGTTGTAAAGAGGATATAGGGCGTGAATCCCGGATATCGAAACCTGTACAGAGAAGGGACACTAAGGAAGAGGACGGATATCCTTGCCGGCATTATGAAAAGCTGTGTCCTCTGTCCGAGAAAGTGCCGCGTTGACAGAACGGCTGGTGAAAAGGGGTTCTGCGATCTTGACGGCAGGGTTATGATTGACAACGCCCTCGCGCACCACGGTGAAGAGCCCGTCCTTTCGGGAAAATATGGCGCTGGCACCATCTTCTTCTCGTCCTGCAACATGAGGTGTATCTATTGCCAGAACTACCAGATCAGCCATCAGGCGGCCGGCAGGACGATTAATCCGGCGGAACTGTCGCGTATCATGACAGACCTGCAGGACAGAGGGTGCCATAATATTGACGCGGTTACGCCAACCCCACACCTTCCGGGGCTTGTCAGAGCGCTGCTGAATGCCTGCGAAAATGGACTTTCGATCCCGCTTGTCTATAACTGCGGAGGATACGAAAACGCGGATATCATCAGGCTTCTCGACGGAATTATTGATATATATCTGCCCGACTTTAAATATGGTAATGACGGGGACGCGTACGATTTTTCGGGTGTAAGCGATTATCTCTCCCATGCGATTTCCGCGATAAAAGAAATGGTAAGACAGGTGGGGGATTGTCTGGAGGTCGAAGGCGGGATCGCAAAAAGGGGCGTGCTTATCCGGCATCTGGTGCTGCCCGGAAGGGTGGAGAACAGCATCGAGGTCCTCGAAGCGATAAAGAGATGTATATCGGCGTCTGTTTCTCTCAGCATCATGTCTCAGTACACCCCGATCCGTGCCGTTGCGGACCACCCTCTTCTCGGAAGGAGGGTGACGAAAGGAGAATATGAGACTGTTGTAAATAAGGCCCTGGATATGGGGTTTGACAATATTTTTATACAGGACGTGAATGATTGCCATCTCACGCCGGATTTTGACAGAGGAGATCCCTTCAGTGGGGAGTAATTCAGGGATAAGGAGTTTACCCGTAAGGGTTTTATGGAATATCGTGTATTTCAACGCCTGGCGGGGGAGTGAAGTCGAACAATTCATCCGGAGGATTGTTGTTGAACTTGATGTTGCTGAAGATGAGCCTGGTGGCATTGTCGTACATATCGGTAAAGACGCATTCCATAATACGAAAATTGTCTTTGTCCACAGTAATCAGAAGGGTTTTGATGCCGGCTTCGTATCCGCGCGGTGTAAGGGTCATGACATAGTTGCCTTTTGTATCCATGGGACCGCTGTCGGGAACGGCTATTTCAAAATCATCTTTCAGCTTTCCGATGCCTGTGAAAAATCTTATGGTCATCTTTGAAGACAGAACCTTTTTAGCGTCCTGGACATAAACGATATTGTCATCGGGCATGTACAGCCACGCTTTCCGGGGATTTATGACCAGCTTCTTCATGGAAGGTTTTGTGTAATCCCACAACATCCGTTCAGGTTTCTTCAGATAGACCGTGCCTTCCTCCCTTGTTGTCCTGTCTATTGATCTAACGGTTGCTTCCTGTATGAAATTCGCCTTGAAATCTACTGTATGATCATACGCGGCCTGTATCTTCGCGGCAAGCTCATCGGGAGACAGGGTCTGGGAGAAAACCGTTGTACCCGGAAGAATCAGGGCCAGAATGACGCACAGGTCCAGGAAGAATTTTCCCCGGCGAGAACACCTAATAATAAAATCGGTTATGGTCTGTAATATAAGCATGCGATAACAGGGGCATAATCATAACTACTGGTTATTGTTGAATATAGCTCACTGCCTAAATTGTGGGCAATGAGGTGTAAGGCATCGGTAACAGGGTATTTACATATTTTATCAACATGTTTATCAACAACCTTGTGCACAGTTTTGTGGAAAGCTGAATGCGGGTTGTTGATCTCTTTTAGAAGATGAACAATTACGAGATCTTTACCCTCCACCCGAATGGGTCTTCCTTTTCACCATACTGGATCTGCAATATTCCATTGTACAGTTTTTCAGTCAGTGGGCCTGTACTGCCATCGCCGATTATATATTCACTTCCACGGTAGTAAATCTGTCCCACTGGCGATACAATGGCGGCGGTTCCCGACGCGAAGGCCTCTTTAAGAGTTCCGTCGGCACTGGAGCTCAGTATCTCATCCATCGACAATCGTTCCTCCCGGACGTTGACCCTCCATGATTTTGCCAGACGGATTACGGAATCACGCGTAACACCGGGGAGGATGCTTCCCGAGAGAGGAGGTGTTATCAGGTCATCTCCAATGACAAAGAAGATGTTGCTTGTTCCCACCTCTTCAACGTATTTACGTTCCCTTGCGTCGAGCCACAACACCTGGGTGTAACCCATTTCCAGGGCCTCCTGACTCGCATAGAGGCTGGCCGCGTAATTGCCTGCCGCCTTACAGTCTCCCACACCTCCCTGGGCCGCCCTGACATATTTCTCGCTCACATATATCTTCGTCGGGCTGAATCCTTCCGGATAATATGCTCCGACCGGACCCGCAATGATGTAAAACATGTACTGGCTGGAGGGGTGCACCCCGAGAGCAGCCTCCGTTGCGATCATTGTCGGCCTGATGTACAGCGATGTGCCTGCACCGCGCGGTATCCAGTTTTTTTCCAGAAGCACAAGTTTTTTCAATCCCTCCATGAACAGGTCGTTGTCTATCTGCGCCATGCACAGTCTTTCCGCGGAACGGTTCATCCGGTTTATATTTTCTTCCGGTCTGAATAGATAGATGGAGTCATTCTTTCCCTTGTAGGCCTTCATGCCTTCAAATATCTCCTGTCCATAGTGGAGACACATGGCAGCAGGATCGAGTGACAGGGGTCTCAGGGGTTCTATGGAGGCATTGTGCCATCCCCTTTCGCTGTCATATTCCACAATGAAGAAATGGTCGGTGAATATCTGCCCGAACCCGAGTTTCGACTCATCTTCGGGCTTTGGTTTCATCTGTTCAGGATCGACTTTTGTAACCTTGATTTCCATTTTGGCCTTCCTTTCAAAAACGGGCGCGGCACACGAGTGTGTACTATGTAACCTGTGGTTTACGATCACGGGGATAATGTTCGAAAAATACACGCAAATATATCTGCCTGTCAAGGGCAAAAAAATATTTTGTTAATGCAATATGATTATGTCACCTCTAAGGGTTATTCTCAAAACCCTTGACTAAATATGGAAAAGGATATAGTTAGGACTGCTTTACACTCAAGGGGTTGCCTGATGGATGAGAAGAGTGAGTTGCTGCGGAAAAGAAAAGAGAAGATAGAATCGCTTGGCTCTATGGGGGTTGAACTGTATCCGAATGATGTGAGAGTGACCGCCACCACTAAATCCGTTATCAAGCAGTTTGGCGATATGGATAATGAGGAGCTTAAAGGGATTGAAGAAAAGTTTGCGCTGGCGGGAAGGCTGATGGCTATACGAAACTTCGGCAAAGCCGCGTTCGTAAACATTCAGGACAGAGATGGAAGGATACAGGGATACATAGCAAGGGATAAAGTTGGCAGAGATATATACTCCATCTTCAAGAAATTTGATGTGGGAGATATAGTTTTCATTTCAGGAAACCTCCTTAAGACAAGGACCGGCGAACTGACCGTTGACGCTGATGAGATAAGACTTCTGTCAAAGTCTGTAAGGCCATTGCCGGAGAAATGGCACGGTCTCACCGATGTCGAGGCCAGATACAGACAGAGACATCTTGATCTTATAATGAATCCCGCTGTCAAGGAAATCTTTTATATGAGAAGCAGGATCATAAAACTTATTCGCGATTTCATGCAGGAAAGAGATTTCCTTGAAGTGGAAACCCCCATGATGCAGCCCATGGCCGGAGGAGCGGTTGCGAGGCCCTTTAAGACATATCACAATGCCCTGGATATGGATCTTTACCTGAGGATAGCGCCGGAGCTTTACTTGAAGCGCCTTATCGTTGGAGGACTTGAAAGGGTCTTTGAGATAAACAGAAATTTCAGGAATGAGGGTATATCAACCTTTCACAATCCGGAATTTACCATGATGGAATTCTACCAGGCCTACGCCACTTATGAAGATCTGATAGTGATAACGGAGGAAATGATAACATTTCTTGCCATGGAGCTCTTCGGCTCCCTTAGCTTTGATTATCAGGGCACTGAAATTGATCTTCGCCGTCCCTGGCAGCGCCTGACAGTGAAAGAAGCCATCCTGAAACATTCAGATGCCACGCCGGATATTCTGGAAGACAGGGCAAAGGCCGCCCAATACGCCATAAGTATCGGCCTGCCCGTTGAAGAGGATGAACCGTTGGGGAAGATTATAGTGGCCATATTCGACAAAGTGGCGGAGATCAAGCTCATCCAGCCTACATTTGTCACAAGCTATCCCATAGAGGTGTCACCCCTTTCGAGAAAGAGCGCCGATAACAGCGGATTTGCCGATCGTTTCGAGTTTTATATTTATGGCAGGGAACTTGCCAACGCCTTTTCAGAGCTGAACGATCCTGAGGATCAGAGAAACAGGTTTGCCATGCAGTTGAAGGAACGCGAGGCCGGAGACAAGGAGGCCCATGAAATGGACGAGGATTACATCGGCGCTCTGGAATACGGCATGCCCCCAACCGCGGGCGAAGGGATAGGGATAGACCGTCTTGTGATGCTTTTCACTGATTCGCCATCCATACGGGACGTTATATTATTTCCGCACATGAGAGCAAAGGCGAAATAACAGGGGCGGAGTTCAGAAGATCTTCAGTTTGAAACTGGAAACTGAAAACTTGGAACGCAGAGACTTGAAGCTCGAAGGTTTTCTTATATAAGTGTTGCGGGTTGCAAAAACATGTCATATGAACTCTTCATAGGCCTGCGCTATCTTCGGGCAAAAAGAAAACAGACATTCATATCAGCCAACACATTTATATCAGTGGCGGGTATCTTCCTGGGAGTTGCCGCGCTCATTATTGTGCTGGCCGTCATGAACGGTTTTGAGATCGAGCTTCGTGACAAGATACTGGGAATAAACTCTCACATTGTCCTTATGGAATACACAGGGGGAATGGGAGATTATGGACAGGTTATGGAGGAGCTCAAGTCGGTTGACGGTGTTGTGGCATCCACTCCATTTATATATGGCCAGGCCATGCTGAAAAACAGCGGAAGGGTAACAGGTGTGGTACTACGCGGCATGTCAACCGAAACGTCCGCCGATGTTATAAATCTTGGAAAGATGCAGGATGGGGATATTGATTATCTCTCCGGCAGGGGGAACAAGACAGATCTGCCCGGGGTTGTAATAGGGAAAGAACTGGCACAGAATCTGGGCCTTTTGCTTTTTGACACCGTGGAAATATTGCTTCCCATGGGAATTTCAACTCCTCTGGGGATTGTCCCCAAAATCAAGAAATTCAGTGTAGTGGGTATCTTTGATTCAGGTTCATACGAGTATGATTCATCACTGGTCTTCATGTCGCTTGAGAATTGTAAAAAGTTTCTTGGTATGAAGGATACGGTTACAGGAATCGAGATAAAGGTAGACGATATCTACGGGGCTGGCCGGATTGCCAAGGCTATTCAAGAGAAGCTTGGATATCCCTACTGGGCAAGAAGCTGGATGGAGATGAACAAGAACCTCTTCTCGGCACTCAAACTTGAAAAGAGAGTCATGTTTATCATCCTCAGCCTGATTGTGATTGTTGCCGCTTTCAATATAATAACCACGCTGATTATGACGGTTATGGAAAAGGCCGGAGATATAGCCATACTGAAATCAATGGGCGCCACCGCAAGAGGCATCATGAAAATATTCATGATAGAGGGAATTATTATAGGAGCGATCGGGACCATCCTGGGTGGCATTACAGGGGTTACCGTTGCGCTGAACCTGGAATGGATAAGCCGGTTGGTGGAAAATCTCTTTGACTTCAAGATACTCCCGAAGGATGTTTATTATCTGAACGAGCTTCCCTCCAGGATAAATTACGGAGATGTCGCTGTTATAATCATTGCGGCAATGCTTATATGCTTTCTGGCGTCGATATATCCATCGTGGAGGGCTTCAAGACTGGATCCTGCCGAAGCGCTCAGGTATGAATAGAAAACAGGTAGCGTGATGATCGAAATACACCAGTTGACCAAAACCTTTACAAAGAATGGAACCCGAATTGAGGTGTTGAAAAGCATTGATTGCAATATTGCGAGGGGAGAGTCTCTGGCGATTCTGGGTGCTTCCGGTACGGGCAAAACTACACTTCTTCAGATACTGGGAGCCCTTGATCATCCTACTTCTGGACGTGTACTCTTTGACGGCGCGGATATCTTCGAATGGGATGAGCCCAGACGCGCTGAATTCAGAAATAAGAGGATAGGCTTTGTCTTCCAGTCCTACCATCTGCTTCCAGAGTTTACGGCCCTGGAGAATACCGCCATGCCCGCCCTGATAAACGGGATTCCGAGGGGAGATGCCTACAGGATGGGGGAGATTGTCTTGACGGAAGTGGGGCTTGGTGATAGGTTGGCCCACAAACCTGGCGAACTTTCCGGAGGCGAACAGCAGAGGGTTGCCATAGCGAGGGCGATAATAATGAATCCGGATGTAATCCTGGCTGATGAACCTACGGGAAACCTTGATGTGAAAACGGGGGAGAAAATACAGGGTCTGCTTTTAGATCTTGGCAGGGCAGGGAACACCACTCTCATTGTAGTCACTCACAACAAATTACTCGCAGACGCCATGTCTCACACCATCAACCTTAAGGATGGGAAGATTTATGATCTATAAGCACAGAGAGTGCCTCTTTATCACCTTGTTATTCCTTATATTTTTTCCTCTGAATGTCTTGTCTGCTACGTCTCCCTCCATTGAAAAAGAAAGCGTCGAGAGGGTCGCCCTTTTCCCCTTTGAGATACACAGTAGCGGGGATGTCCTCTTACTACAAGATCAGATAACCAGTAAGCTCGCGGCCGGGCTGATGGGGTCCGAATATATAGAGCTTGTTGACGCAGGAACTTCGGAGGGATTGGTTCAAGGAGAAAAGCTGACTGATCAGAGGGCTGTTACCGCGGGGAAGAAGATAAACGCAGATTTTGTTGTTGTGGGGAGTCTTACCAGACTAGGTGACATGATTAGCGCGGACGTTGGAGTGATAAACGTCAAAAGCGGGCAACGTTTCAATATTTTTACCCAGGGGAATAACATGGGAGCCCTGGCCTCGCGGTTGAAAAATGATATTCTTCTGAAAATACTTACCGTCCAAAGGATCGCGAAAATAAATTTCACGGGAAACCTCAGAATCGAAGATGGTGTCATATATAATGTTCTAAAAAGCACAAAGGGTAAACTTTTATCGAAGCAGGAGATTTCTTCCGACATAAAAGCCATATACAAGACGGGTTACTTTAAGGACGTCACGGCGAAGGTTACTGATACGGATGAAGGAAAAGTTATAGATTTTATACTGGAAGAGATGCCGATGATAACGAGCGTAGGTATCGAAGGAAATGACGGCATAAAGAAGGACGACCTGGAAGGGGTTATCTCTGTTAAAGAAAAACAGACACTCAATCTGAGCAGAATAAAGTCGGATATAGAAAACATAAAGACCCTCTACAGGAATGAAGGGTATCTTAACGCCGAGGTCAAATACAGTGTAGATGAAAATAAAAAGGGTGCTCGAGTAGTATTTGATATAACGGAGAATAAAGAACTCTATGTAAAAAAGATTACCTTTGAGGGAAACAGGGCGTATACGGATGAAGAACTGAGTGACATGATAGAGACCTCGGAATGGGGCATATTTCATTTTATCTCTGATTCCGGTGTGTTCAATGAGTACAAGTTGAAACAGGATACCGGCAGGCTGGTGGTTTTTTACCTGAACAACGGTTATGTCAATGCCAGGGTCGGCGAACCGGAGATCACTCATGACAAAAAATGGATATACATCAAGATATCTGTTATCGAAGGGAAACAATTCAGGGTGGGAGACGTGAAGATCACGGGCGACACGCTTGCCGTCCCCCGGCCCGAACTGATGCCTCGGCTTCAGATTACCGAAAAGGACTATTTTGACAGAGAGGCCATAATAAGGGATATAGATATTCTGACAGATGCCTGCAATGAAGAGGGCTATGCCTATGCCAGTGTCGTTCCGCGAACCGTGTCCAGAGATGAAGAACAGAGGATTGATATAACCTACAATATAGACAAGGGCGATCTTGTATATATCAACAGGATATACATAACGGGAAATACCGAAACGAGAGACAAGGTAATACGCAGAGAACTTGCCGCTGTGGAGGGAGATCTTTCAGGCAGCAGCAAGGTCAAAACAAGCTATATGAAACTGAACAGACTCAGATATTTTGAAGAGGTAAATTTTCAGACGGAAAAGGGGACCGATGAAAGATTTATGGATCTGAATGTCCATGTCAGGGAAAAGGCCACCGGAATGTTCAGTGTGGGCGCCGGATACAGCGCTGTAGACAAGATGATCCTTACAACCCAGATATCCGAGCAAAATCTCTTTGGCCGGGGCCAGACGCTGGGTCTCAGTGCCTACTTCGGATCAAGCAAAACGAGCTACACACTATCTTTTGTGGAACCCTGGCTGTTTGATGTGCCCCTGTGGAGCAAGCTTGAATTATGGGACATGGAACGGGAGTATGATTCGTATGATGTGCATACAAAAGGTTTCGGAGCAACACTGGGTTACCCCCTTTTCGAATATGTAACAGGCTACGTGAACTACAGTCTGACAATCGATGACATCACAAATATAGCAAGCACCGCATCGCAATATATCTGGGACCAGGAGGGGGAAACTACATCAAGCGGTGTTACCCTGTCACTCTCACGGGATACAACGGATGACAGGATGTTTCCCTCAAAGGGTTCCAAAAACAGTGTTTCCACGGAAGTGGCCGGAACGATCTTTCAGGGAGATGTCAGTTTTGCAAGACATATCGCTGATTCAAGGTGGTTTTTCCCCATGCCGCTGGATACTGTATTCGGCATTCATGGAAGGATTGGCTATATACAGGGGCTCGAGGGAAAGGAGATTCCCGTCTTCGAACGTTTTTACCTGGGTGGAATAAACTCTCTCAGGGGTTTGAGAGAGATAGGTCCTGTCGATTCGAATGGCGATCGCATAGGCGGAGAGACCATGCTGAATTTCAACGCGGAAGTTGTCTTTCCCCTTTTCAAGGATGCCGGCATAAAAGGGGTGGTATTCTTCGATACGGGTAACGCGTGGAACAGCGGTTATTATCTGGATGACATGAGGCGGACGGCGGGACTGGGGGTGCGCTGGTATTCTCCGATCGGTCCGTTGAGACTGGAATGGGGGTATGTCCTTGATAAGAAAGAGGGCGAGTCTCCAAGCAGGTGGGAATTTACTATAGGTATGTTTATGTAATCTTCATCTTTTAAAAAGACTTTTCACGCGTTTGTAAAAATTATGAGATCACAAATTGAAACAGGAGGAGTTTATTTATGAAAAAGGTTATAAGTTTTCTAATTGTCATTTCTTTCATATTGACAGGTGTCTGCTTTGCCGAGGCGGGGAAAGCAGGCTTCATAAATATGAAAGATATTCTTCTCAACTCCGATGCCGGGACGGCTGCAACCTTGGATTTGAAAAAATTTGTCGAGGAGAGGAAAACACAGATACAGGAAAAGGAAAATGTACTTAAAAAACTGAAGGATGATTTGGAAAAACAAAGGCCTGTGTTGACGGAAAGCGCCTACAAGGAAAAGGAACTTTCCTACCAGAAAGAATACAGGGATTACAAAAGATTCATTGAAGATGCCAATCAAGAGATGAAATTGAAGGATCAGGAACTTTCCCGGGAACTGATTCCTGAGGTGCTTAAGGTTGTAGAAGCCATTGGCAAAAAAGACGGGTATACAAGCATAATGGATGTAAACAGCGGGGGACTGGCCTTTCATTCCGAGGCGAACGACATTACAAAAAAGGTTATAGAAGAATATAACAAGGTATATAATTCTGGGAAATAGGCCGGGAATTCAAATGACAGTCAGGAAGCAACTGAGGGAGATTGCGGAATATGTGGGTGGCACAGTGGTGGGAGATGCCGATGTGTTTGTCTGCAATGTGCGGGGTATAAGTGAGGCGGGTGAGGGGGACCTTACCTTCATCTCAAATCCGAAGTACAAGAGCAGACTCGAAGAAACCCACGCGTCGGCAATCCTTGTTTCACCGGGTATTACAAACCCCGGTAAAAACCTGATTGTCACGAAAGATCCTTATAGCGCCATGGCCATGGTTCTCGAACTTCTTTACCCTGAGGAGAATATTCCCGCGGGGATAAGTGGAGATGCCTTTATTGAAGCGGATGCGAAAATCGGAGAAGATGTTGTCATCTATCCAGGGGTATACGTCGGCAGGAGGGCCAGGATAGGAGTGGGGACGGTGCTTTACCCCGGTGCCTTTGTGGGTAATGACGCAACTGTGGGAGAAAATTCTGTATTATACCCGAATGTTGTAGTGTACAGGGGATGCAGGGTCGGGAATAGGGTGACCCTGCACGCTGGAGTCATTATCGGGGCGGATGGGTTCGGTTTCGCGAATCCGGGAGCCGACAACCGCAAGGTGCTTCAGGTAGGAATAGTGCAGATAGATGATGATGTAGAGGTCGGGGCGAATACCACCATTGACAGGGGAACATTGGGGAAGACCTGGATAAAGAGAGGAGTTAAGATTGATAACCTGGTCCAGATCGCCCACAATGTAGTCATTGGCGAAAACTCCGTTATCGTTGCCCAGGTCGGCATTTCAGGCAGCACAAAATTGGGTGAGAGTGTAATACTGGGTGGACAGGTTGGGGTTGTCGGGCACATCACCATAGGAGACCATGTCATGGTCGGAGCCCAGTCGGGTGTCCATGAAGATGTTCCTCCAGATCAGATAGTATCAGGCACACCTCATATGCCGCATCGCAATTGGCTCCGAACGCAGGCGTGTTTGCCGAAACTGCCGGAGATGAGAAAGACGGTAAACTCCCTGTTGAAAAGGGTAGATAGACTGGAAGAAAAAGCAGAAAACAATAAGAAATAGTTTGTGTGTAAATAAGGAGTAGTGAGGATTATGAGTATTCACCCAACGGCTATCATATCGCCCGAAGCGACTGTTGGAGAGAATGTTGAGATAGGACCCTACAGTGTTATCGGTCCGGATGTACAGATAGGAAAAGATACCGTCGTGGGCCCGCACGTGGTTATGGAAGGTCCCACAAAGATAGGCAACAGCTGCCACATATTCCAGTTCGCATCCATAGGCGCGCCTCCCCAGGATCTGAAATTCAAAGGTGAAAAATGTCCCGTTATTATTGGTGACAACAATACGATAAGGGAGTTTGTCACCATACACAGGGCAACATCCTCTGATATAGGCATGACATTTATCGGGGACAATAATCTCCTGATGGCATATTGCCATGTGGCCCATAACTGCAAGCTGGGCAACAATATCGTCATGGCAAATGCCGCCAACCTGGCCGGTCATATACACGTTGAAGATTACGTCATAATAGGCGGCCTGTCAGGTGTTCATCAGTTTACCAGCATAGGATGCCATGCGATGATCAGCGGCGCATCCGCGGTTACACAGGATGTTCCTCCATATGTTACAGTCGCGGGTAATCATGCAAAGCCATACGGTCTTAATATTATCGGTTTGAAAAGGAGGGGGTTTTCAGAGGAAACTGTGGAAAATCTGAAAAAAGCGTACAGGATAGTCTTCAGATCATCATTACTGCTGGTCGATGCCGCGGAAAAGATAAAGGGAGAAATCAAGGATTCGCCTGAAGTAGATAACTTTATAGAATTCATCGAAAAATCTGAGAGGGGAGTCTGCAGGTAAAGAATAAGGCGCCGGAACTCAAAAGTTTTTGCAGAATCCGACACGAAATCTTAAGCCATGACCCCCGAGAATCGCTCCATTACACTTGATAGTAATTATATGGCGGGGGCTTTACCCTCTGCCGTCTTTCATTTTTTATCTCACGTCTTATGCCATGAATAATCTCGGGATTATGCAGCCCAAAAACCTTGATATAATGATCGTTGCCGGTGAGGCATCGGGCGACCTGCATGGAGCAAATCTTGTCAGGGCGATGCGTGACATCAATCCTGATCTGTGCTTCTACGGGGTGGGAGGCGAAAGGATGAAAGAAGCCGGTGTTTCTCTGACCGCCCATTCGTCCGAAATGGCCGTCATGGGAATTACCGAGGTATTACCCAGGCTGGGTTTTATACTTAAAGTCAGACGCGAGCTCAAAAAATCGCTGCGACAATCCCGGCCGGCTCTCCTGATCCTTATAGACTATCCGGGGTTCAACCTGCCACTGGCTAAATTTGCCAGAGAGAACGGGATTAAAGTCTTTTACTATATAAGTCCCAAGGTGTGGGCATGGAGAAAAAAAAGGATATACGCTCTCGAAAAATATGTAGACCGTATGGCGCTTATACTTCCGTTTGAAGAACAGGTCTATGAAGATGTAAATCTGGACGCGCGTTTTATTGGTAATCCTCTCTTAGACACGGTAAAGAGAAAATACACGCGCGGGGAGGCGCTCAAAAAGTTCGGGTTGAAAGAAAACCTGACAACCATCGCGCTTCTGCCGGGGAGTAGAAAGAGCGAAGTGATAAGACTCCTGCCTGAAATGCTTGGGATGGCAAAAATTCTGAAGGACAGGATCCCGGCCATTCAGTTTGTACTGCCACTTGCGGACACAATTTCACCCGATTTTGTGCATGGACTGACTGATCGAGCTGGGGTTGATATCAGAATCATAGAGGGGAATGTGTACGATGTCGTCGGTCTGTCCGATATTGCCGTCGTAGCTTCAGGGACAGCTACGCTGGAGACAGCTATTCTCGGTGTGCCGATGATTATTGTCTATAGAGTTTCACCGCTGACGTATCTTATAGGCCGTGCGGTTGTTAATGTTGACAATATAGGACTCGTCAACATAATAGCAGAAAAAAAAGTGGTCCCCGAGCTTATACAGAGGGACGCGAATCCGGAAAAGATGGCTGATGAAGTGTACGATATCCTTACCGGTGGGTCCAGGATGGATGAGATGAAAAGGGATCTGCTTGATGTAAGCAAAAAGCTGGGTGACCCGGGTGCGTCTAAAAGAGCAGCCCGGCTGGCATATGAGATGATATGAACATATTCAAACGCATATTAAAACTGTCAAAACCGCATATTCCGAAGTTTCTCCTCGCGATGTTGTGCATGCTGGCGGTGGGCGCTACTACATCCGCGCTCGCTTTCCTCGTCAAACCAGCCCTGGATGAGATATTTCTAAATAAGAATGCCTCCATGCTGAAGTGGATACCGATAGCAATCATCGCGATATACTTTATCAAGGGTGCATGCAGTTATGGCCAGACAATCCTGATGAGCCTTATCGGTCAGCGGGTGGTAACAGATCTGAGAAATGACCTTTATAACCATATTCAAAGACAAGCCCTCTCTTTTTTCAACAGGAACCCCACCGGAATACTCATGTCACGCATTACAAACGATGTGAACCTCATCCAGGGAGCGGTTTCAGAGGCAGTAACAAGCCTTTTTAAGGATTCCTTCACACTGGTTGGCCTTATCTTTGTGATCTTCTACCGCGACTGGAAACTGGCGCTGGTTGCCATGGTTGTCTTTCCACTGACGATATATCCCATAGCCAGATTCGGCAGGAAGATGCGAAAGGTGGCCACAGGCACTCAGGTTACCATGGGAAGCCTTACCAGCCTCCTTCAGGAAACCATATCGGGTACCAGGATAGTAAAGGCCTTCGGAATGGAAGATTATGAAGGCAGGAGATTCGCGAAAGAGAATGAAAATCTCTTCCGGTTTTTTATGAAGGCCGTATCTATAAGGGCCTTGTCCAGCCCATTTATGGAATTTCTGGGTGGTCTCGTGATCGCCGCGATTGTCTTTTACGGGGGATATCAGGTGATACATGGGGTCTCAACTCCGGGTAATTTCTTTTCCTTTCTTACCGCCCTTATCATGCTCTACGAACCGGTGAAGAGACTCACAAATGTCAACAATACCATTCAGCAGGGGATATCCGCGGCCGTCCGGGTTTTTGGTATTATGGACATAACACCGGAAATAAAAAACAGGGAAAATGCGACAGAACTGCCGCGAATTTCAGATAAGATTGAAATCAGAGATGTTACCTTCAGCTATGGTGATGACCCGGTCTTAAAAAATATCAATCTCAGCATAGAATCCGGTGAAGTGATAGCCTTCGTTGGAATGAGCGGGGGAGGTAAAACCACACTCGTTAATCTGATACCGAGATTTTATGACGTGACGGAAGGTGAGATACTGATTGACGGTCATGATATCCGGGATGTCACCATGGAATCGCTTCGAGAGCAGATAGGAATTGTAACGCAGCAGACGATATTATTTAATGATACCGTTAGAAATAATATTGCTTATGGTGATATAAAAAAGAGCGATGAAGAGATAATCAATGCGGCAAAGGCGGCCAACTCGTACCCTTTCATTAAAAACCTGCCGAAAGGGTTCGAGACTGTAATCGGGGAACAGGGGGCGAGGCTATCGGGAGGTGAAAGGCAGAGGCTTTCCATAGCCAGGGCGCTTCTCAAAAATGCCCCCATACTCATCCTTGATGAGGCCACCTCATCTCTCGATACGGAAGCCGAAATGGAAGTTCAGGGAGCCCTTGAAAATCTCATGAAGGGAAGAACGACCCTGGTTATCGCCCACCGTCTTTCAACTATTAACAGTGCGGACAGGATAATAGTTTTAGTTAACGGGAAAATCGTTGAAGAAGGAACTCACGATTCTCTTCTTGCGCAAAAAGGAGAGTACTTCAAACTGTATAATATGCAATTCAGAGAAAATAATGTCTGAGGCGGCAGAGACCGGTCAGTGGT
>CAZSYH010000031.1:18187-21759 GCA_964610735.1 uncultured Syntrophaceae bacterium
TACAGTGGTGTTGTTAACTTGAGAAACCGCTCTTATGATTCAGGATTATTCGCGGTAAAGAAACTTGGCTGCAGGGTTATCAGTGTAGGGAATATAACAGTCGGCGGCACGGGGAAGACTCCCATGGTTATAATGCTGGCAAATTTGCTCAAGGATAAAGGATACAGGCCGGCCGTCCTGAGCAGGGGCTACGGAGGCAAGGGGGAAAGCCGGGTTAATATCGTATCAGATGGTAAAAATCTTCTCATGAATCCCGAAAAGGCAGGAGACGAGCCTGTTCTGATTGCAAAATCCGTCAGAAATGTACCAGTAATTACGGGGGAAAGCAGATACCTGACAGGAAAATATGCCATTGAACATTTCGGCACGGACGTTTTGATCCTTGATGACGCGTTTCAGCACCGTTCCCTTTTTCGAGATATTGATATGGTTCTCCTGGACAATCAAAAACCTTTTGGTAACGGATTTACAATACCGAGGGGAGAACTCCGTGAACCCGTTAACGCATTGGGAAGGGTCGATATAATAGTAAAAACAGGGGTCAGGGGTCAGGGGACAGGAGACGGGAGATGGGGGTCAGGGATCAGGGGTCAGGAGGGGTCAGGTGCCCATATATTTGAGGCCTATCGGAGACCTGTGGCCCTTCTAAGGGGGAAAGCAGGGGATGCTTATCCGCTCGATCATCTGTGTGGGAAAAAAGTTTTCGCTTTTGCGGGCATAGCCAGACCTGATTCTTTCAAGAAGACGATAGGATCTGTTGGTGGTGAGGTAGTCGCATTCCTGTCTTTTCCGGATCATCATGTATATACGCAAGGGGATTTGATAAAGATTAAAAAGGCGGCCTCGCAATCCTCAGCAGAGGTCATTCTCACGACTGAAAAGGATGGAATAAAATTGATTGGCTTTCCCGATTTCCTCCGTGATACTTATTCGTTAAAAATAGAGATGGAAATCTCATCTTCTCGGGAAGAGTTTGAGGATACTATACTGGAAAAATTAAAGATATGAAAAAGACATTGCCCACAAGAACAATACTTCTCTTATTCGGGTCTATCCCCTTAAAAATAAGAAAGGCCTTCTTCAGGGCTATATTCATTCTCGCTTATCATTTTGGTGAGAAAAACAGACTAATCACGCTTCATAATCTTATTCGTTCATTTCCCGAAAAGAGTTTGCCGGAAATCAGTCGAATCGCCAAAAATGTCTACCTGAACCTGGGGACCGTGGCGGCGGAATTCTTTGAAATACCTTATCTGACAAGAGAGGATATGGCAGATTGGGTGAAATTTGAAGGCCTTGAAAATTATACCAGGGCACTTTCAAAGAAAAAAGGAATCCTTCTTTACACCGGACATTTCGGGAACTGGGAACTTATGGCCGCATGTGTCGGGTTGCAGGGTACGATTATAAATATCATTTATCGGGCATTGGACAACCCTGTTCTTGAAGACTTTGTCGAATGGTTCAGAACCCATACAGGACATAAGGTAATCCCGAAAGGAGGAGCCGCGAGAAAGATTATCAAGCTCTTGAGAAAGAACGAAATAATAGGAATACTAATTGACCAGAATGTCTCCTGGCGTGAAGGGGTTTTCGTTGATTTCTTCGGAAGACCCGCTTCAACAACCACCGGGTTGGCAGCTCTTGCCCTCCAGACTGGAGCGTCTGTTGTGCCCGCCTTTATAGTAAGATCAGAAGATGGAACGTACAAAATTATTATATACGAAGAGGTTGAAATCACGAAAACGGATGATTATGAAGCGGACCTGCTTGAAAATACTCAAAGATTCACCAGTATCATTGAAGATATCGTGAGGGAATACCCTGATCAATATTTCTGGCTCCACCAGCGGTGGAAGACAAAGAAGAGCCAGGTTCCGGCCGACAGGCGGCAGGGAGCTGGTGACTTGAAACGCGTAACCCGCAACCCGCAGCGCGAAACGTAATATGCTGAAGGTAAGAAACTCAAAAACACTATCCTTTGAAAGAGTTGAGAATATACTCATACGTGGAACCAACTGGATAGGCGACGTTATAATGACGCTTCCTGCCATTGTCGCGGTCAGGGAGACCTTTCCCAATGCAAAGATAATCGTGCTCGCAAAACCCTGGGTAGCCGAGATCTACAAAATCTGCCCGGAAGTTGATGAAGTTGTAATTTATCAGGACCCCGGTGTCCATCATGGAATCGCCGGAAAATACAGACTCGCACGGGAACTGAAAAGCATGGGTTTTGACCTGGCCATTCTTCTTCAAAACGCCATAGAAGCAGCCATTATTGCCTGGCTCGCGGGAATACCGATAAGGGCCGGATACAATTCTGACGGGCGAGGTATTCTCCTTACCCATTCAGTCCAGAGGACAAGGGTAATCAGAAGAGTTCATCAGGTCTATTACTACCTGGAAATGTTGAAATCGCTCGGATTTCAATCGGCCGGAATCGATATCAAGCTGAAGCTAGGCGACGATTATCTCGCAATTGCCGAAGATGTTTTAGATCAATATCATGTTAAAAAAGGAGACATCCTGATTGGCATCGCGCCGGGAGCCACCTATGGGCCGGCAAAGATGTGGTTCCCGGAAAGATTTGCCGCTGTGGCGGACAAGCTCGTAAATGATTTTCCAGCTCGGGTTATCCTTTTTGGAAGCGGCGGAGACAGAGGGAGAACAGGACTGGTTCAGCAACATTCAAGAAATGATCTGATAGATATGGCAGGCAAAACCTCCCTGAAAGAGGCAATCGCGCTGATCGCCCGGTGCGATCTTTTTATCTCCAACGATTCCGGCCTGATGCACCTTTCCGGAGCCCTGGGTATTCCGCTGGTAGCCATATTCGGTTCGACAAATCCCACCACGACCTCCCCGGTGGGTGAAAAAAGTGTCGTAATTCACAAGGATGTCTCATGCAGTCCCTGCCTGAAGAAAGAATGCCCTACCGATTTTCGGTGTATGGATCTGATAGGAATCGACGATGTTTACGACGCGGCAAGGGTGCTGTTATCATAAAGAGTTTATCATAAAACGAGCAGAAGGTATTCGGACTAATGATTCCGTTGATTAATGGGCAGGCAAGGTAAAACCGGTGACTGGTGTGAAATCCATCCCGCGCGGCCATCTATTTCCTTCGCAAGGATCGTTGCACAACTAATTGGTGAAGATTCGATAAGAAAAGTCCCCAGGGGAACAAAGGTTGCCCCCTTCGATCGGGCCATCTCCAAAAACCTGCCGAACATGGCAAAACAGGCAATGCCCTCGACCTCAGCATGGATAGTAAGAACGTTAAGCTTTCCCGGATCAAGGAGTGACAGCATGTGTTCATTGTAATTGCTATTTGATACACCACTGCGTCCGATTACTTCATCATATGTGGGCAGGGTAACGGGGATCTGGGGTTGAGACAGCTGTTTCCCGTCAACGAGTGGTCGGAAAATATTTTCTCCCCTGCAGTCACTGTTATAGTCAAAAGAAAATTTGCCTTTTTCCATGAGTACAAGATCGTTACATTTCCAACCGGGAACTGCCGAACAGGAAGGCCGATGACCAAGAATCTGTGTAAGCAGTTCGACTCCTTT
>CAZSYH010000032.1:0-21648 GCA_964610735.1 uncultured Syntrophaceae bacterium
GAGCGTCGGACTACGAATCCGAAGGTCGAAGGTTCGAATCCTTCTGGGCGTACCATAATAGTCAAGGGGTTAAGGCAGCTTAACCCCTTGACTATTTATTCAGAGAGTTTTTGTAGAGGAACCTTTTGATTACAGCACTGGATAAAGACTAAAACAGGGAGGGAATAATGGCTTCTAAGGATAAAGTTGCAAGGGATACACAGAAGACTTACTGGGAGGGAGCATTGAGCCGCCGTCTGGAGGCTCTAAAGGAAAACGGACTTGAACGGGGAGAAATAGCGAAGGATACCTCTGTCAGGAAGATAAGAGCCGAGATGAGGAAGATTGGTGCCAGGCTTGTCGTTATAGACAAGAAACAGAAGAAAATAGTAGAAATGGCAAAGATCAAGGCTGATAAGGCACTTGCCTCCACCAAGGTAAAAGTCAAGGAAACAAAAGAGGAAGAAGAGACTCTTGAGGAGAGCAAACGCCAGCAGAAGTTGAAAAAGAAAATGGAGAAAAAGGAAGAGAAGAAACAGGCAAAGACAAAGGAATAAGTGGGGTTCAGGTCTTGCTTTTCGCCTTTCCTGAAGCTTTCCGCATCTGAAATTACACCTAAGGATCAGGGGACTTTAGTCTCACTTTACCGGGTGACTGAAGCCGTTCCTGCCCTGATTCAGTTCAAATCCCCATATCTTCATTTATTATGACGAGCTTTATTCTCCCCTTGGGGAATGATTTTTCTGTGATAGTCCATGTGTTGCATATCCGGTCTGCACTTTTGCATTCTTCGCAGAAAAAGGTTTTCGCGCAGGGGGTTTTCATGCCAAGTCTTATAGCATTGGCCGGAGCCACATAGTCTCTGATGCGGGACATGGCTTCCTCCAGGTCACTGACAATCTTATTCCGTCCGACTACGATGACCACATGCTTCGGACCGAAGGCAATCGCCCCCACCCGGTTGCCGATCATATCAAGATTAACAAGCTGTCCCGCCTCCGTTACCGCGTTGGTCCCGGTAAAAAACAGATCAGTCAGAAGCGCCTTGCGGCGACGCTCCAGGATATCTTCCCGTGGGACGCTTTTGTCGTAGGTGTCAAGCACTTCCATGCCGGCACAATTTTTGAGGGCATCATAAAGACCGGTATCTATGAAGGTCATTGATCCGCCCCATGAGATGCTTAGCGCGCCCGTCGCCGGGACGATCTCCTCCATTACCAGCTTCCTTGCCTCTTCGGCGTTGTTGGCCAGAAAGACCTCGAAGTTGTTTGCCTCTAACGCAACCTTGAGATCGGACATTTTTATCCACCAGTATTTGTCAATCGCGTTGCTCATATCACACCTCTTCTTATTAAATTATGAAGTCACAAGCCTCTCTATGCTGTTCTCCTTTCTTTTTATTTATGTTTTGTCTTGAACTATTATATCAAAAGATATAGAACTCGCTCCGGGCAGTTTCGATGTACAATACATAAGGAGGAACAGCATGTCATCAGATCCATTGTATGCCATAATGAATCCATCTTCAATTGCTTTTGTAGGGGCGAGCAACAATTTCGCCAAGATGGGAACGATGCAATGTCTCAGCCTGATTTACAACGGTTTCCCGGGTGATGTGCTGCCTGTTCACCCCAAAGAGAAAGTTGTGCTCGGTAAAAAGGCGTATCCTCTCATAAGCGATCTGCCCTATGCCCCGGATCTGGCTGTCCTGGTTGTTCCCACCGGACTCGTGCCGGATATGCTGGAGGATTTCGGCAAACTTGGAACAAAATATGCCGTGATTATAAGCGGCGGATTCAGAGAGACTGGTAAAGAGGGGCGGTCCCTTGAAAGCCGTATCACTGATATCGCCCGGCGGTACGGGATGCGTTTCATAGGTCCCAACTGTGTGGGCATAATCAACACGCAGCTTCCGCTGAACATAACAGTAGCCCCTGTTCAGGACTACAATGGCAAACTTGGTATCGCCTCGCAGAGTGGGACGTATGTTACCCAGACCCTGCCGTACCTTCATAACCACGGGATAACAATAAGCAAGGCAATCAGCGTAGGTAACGGAACAAATATAGACATTGTGGATTGTCTGAAATATCTCGGGGATGATGAACAGACAACCGCTATTGCCCTGTATATTGAAGGCATAAACAGGGCAGGGGATTTTCTGAAGGTCGCAAGAGAAATAAGCGCGAGGAAGCCCATCGTGGCCCAGTATGTGGGGGGGACGGAAGCGGGTGCGCGGGCCGTGTCCAGTCACACTGGCTCAATGGCAGGTCCCGATTATGTGTATGACGGGCTTTTTAAACAGGCCGGCATAATCAGGGTTAATACCATTGAGGATGTATATAAAACAGGATGGACCCTTGCCTCACAACCTCCACTCAAGGGGCCGCGCATAGGCATTCTTACGAATTCCGGCGGGCCCGGCACAGGCATAGCGAGCACGTGTAATAAATATGGGCTTGAGGTTCCGGAATTTTCAGATAAAGTTCAAGAGGAGATAAAGCAGTTTATACCCGGTCTCGCAAGCGCCACGAATCCCGTGGACCTTACCTTTTATCTGGATATGTCGGTGATGACAGACAAGATTCCGCGTGTCCTTTTCGACGCTGAAGAGATAGATGGTATCGTAATACATGGTATCATAGGCACCGGGTGGATGGACATGATGTTTCCCGCAGTTAAGACAATAATGGATATTTCAAGAGAGGAATTCTTAAAATTAGGGGAAGTAGACTTGGACAACCTGATAAATATGCCGCTCGAGTATAAAAAACCTCTCTTAATATCTTCCTTTTTCGGGGACGAGGATAATTCCGTGCGCGTCTTCAACGAAAACGGCATCCCCACTTTTAATTCGCCGGAAAAGGCGGGCAGGGCTATGGCCGCTCTGTACGAACACTTTCTCATAAAGAACCGTCCGCATGACGAGCCGGATAATGATCTGGAGATGCCGGAGAATGTCAAAGCCATCGTTGATAGTGTGAGCACAAAGGCCTTTGATGAATACACGGCGAAAAACATATTGAGGACATACGGTATTCCGACTACCAATGAGGCCCTTGCCAACACACTGGGTGATGCCCTGGATTGTGCCCGCTCCATAGGGTATCCGGTTGCCCTTAAGGTATGCTCCCCATATATCATGCATAAGACAGAAAGGGGAATGGTGCACCTTGGCATAGAAGATGATGAATCGCTTGAGAAGGCATTCAACTCAATAAGGGACAATGATGGGAACTCTCCCATATTAGTGTCGGAGATGCTCGCAGGAGACAGGGAATTCATGGCGGGAATGACCTACGCCCCGGGATTTCCCCCATGTATCATGTTCGGACTTGGCGGAGTGTTTACCGAAGCCCTCAAGGATAACGCGATACGTCTCGCGCCCCTCAGCCACAGTGATGCCATCTCTATGATGGAAGCCCTCTCTTCGCGCGCCCTGCTCGGCCCTTACCGAGGCATGAAACCCGTGGACATGGATGCGGTTGCCTTAATGCTTGAGGCCCTTGGCCGGCTGGCGCTGGATTTCCCGCAGATAAGGGAGATAGACCTGAATCCCATAATAATAACGGATGGCAGGCCCAAAGTAGCGGATGCCCTGTTTGTCAGGGATTTATAGGTTTCTGCACCCAGGATCTACTACAACAAAGGTGGGATGATGGCCTTTGTGTTATTTGGGATAGCCTGTAATTTCCCTGATCCTTTCGTAGAGTGGTTTCAAGCGTTTGTACATCTTTTGATAGACATCGTTGTAAAGCTGTTCATAAATGTCTTGATTTTCCCGGTTCGGTTCGAATACCTCACCGATATGTGTCATGGCCTTTACCGCTGATCCAAAATCGCTGTGCAGGCCCAGCCCCACAGCGGCATCTATTGCCGCGCCGAGCCCTGATGTTTCGTAGATACGCGGCCTGGCAGTCGGCAATCCGAAGATGTCCGCTGTCAGTTGCATGGCGTTTCTGCTCTGCGAACCGCCTCCGGATACCCGGAGACTCGTTATGGGAATATGCGTTCGTTTTTCTATCCGTTCCTTCCCCTCCCTGAGAGCATAGCCAAGGCCTTCGAGAATAGCCCTGTAAACATGTCCCCTCGTATGCACGTCGCCAAAGCCGATTATGGCGCCCTTGGCCTCCGGTCCGGGGAGTTTTACGCCGGGGGTCCAGTAAGGTTGCAGCACCAGCCCCATGGAGCCTGGAGGGATATCGTCAACAAGTTTGTCGAACAGTGTCTCCGGGGTTACTCCCTGCAGAGACGCTTCCTGCTCTTCCAGATGGCCGAATTCCTTTTTAAACCAGCTTACCATCCAGAATCCGCGGTAGATCTGAACCTCTAAGGCGTAGTAATCCGGTACCGCGGAAGGGTAGGCGGGCAGCAGAGGAACCGCTTCCACATATTTTTTACTCGTGACATTGATGGTAGCGGTTGTGCCGTAACTGAGACAGCCTGTGGAAGGTTCGAGACTACCCGATCCTATAACCTCGCACGCCTTGTCAGCGGCGGCCGCTATCAGGGGAAGGCCTTCCGGAATTCCCGTTTCCCCGGCGGCTTTCCGGCTGATGCTTCCCAGTGGTTGTCCCGGAGGAATGAGTTCGGGAAGCAATTCACGTTCCACGGGGAAAACCTTCCACTTCCAATCCCAATCAGGTGCCCAGCGCAAACCCTTGTAATCAAAGGGCATCATGGCCACCTGGCAGCCTATGGAATCCACGAATTCCCCTGTCAGCATGTATGTAAGATAACCGGAGAGGAGGAGATACTTGTGTGTTTTTTCCCAGATATCGGGCTGATATGTGCGGATCCAGTTTAACTCCGCCTCGGTTTGAAGATAGGATATAGTATCGCTGACGCGCGCAAGCTTAAACAGCAGGCCCCATAGTCCCCCAAGGGGGGGTTGTCCGTATGTCTTGCGCTGATCCAGCCATATCATGGCCGGACGAAGGGGTTTGCCGTTCCTGTCGACATTTATTACTGTGCTTCTCTGTGTGGTGATGGATACACCGGCAATACGCTCTTTGTAGTTCCCCTGCCGCCATACTCCCTGACATGCCTGACACAGTGCCTGCCAGAAGACATCGGGATCCTGTTCCGCCCATCCCGGGTTTTCTGAGTAATAGGGTTCAAATACAACCTGTTTCTTTGCGATAAGCTCGCCCTTCAGGTCAAATATCAGGGCTTTCAGACTCTGTGTGCCGTTATCAATGGAGAGAAGCAAATCCTTATTTTCCATGGTATATACCCCCGGTTTATGGCTTTTCGCATCAATCCATGGGCGCTATCTTTTCCTGCCAGGAATTGAATAGGACTGTCTCCATAGATCAAGATAATCCTTTATTTCCTGTTTCCAGCGTGTTCTGTCCCACGGCAGCGACGATTCACACAGTTTTTGTATGCGCTTGATATACTCTTTACCTCCCATGGATGTCAATAATCCTATGCGCACCCTTCTCAGGAGAAGATCGGAAAGGTGTCTTACCTGTTCATACTTTGCAGTAAAAGGCAGCTCCGCCCACAGTGTAAAGGTGCCCGGAATGAGTGTGAGGTCGTCGGCTGCGGCCGTTTTTACAAGTTCGTTCGCGGTCTCTCCATACCGGCCGTAGAGGCGCCGCCAGGTTTCTGCGGACAGCCCTAAATCTTCTTCAGGGATTGTGTCGGGCACGGGGGAGAAGACCGGATCGCGTCTTCCGATGAATCGAACCGGTGGCAGGAAAGCCTTGGCCGCTTTAAGTGTGTCCCATGCCATCTTTCGAAATGTTGTCAGCTTTCCACCAGTTACGGTAACGAGTCCCTTATCTTTCCAGACGACATAATCGCGTGATTCTTCCGAAGGGGAAAGCTTGCCTTCGCTGAGCACCGGTCTGATACCGGCAAATGTTGATATGCAATTATCCACGGATACATCAAGGGAGGGGAAGAACGTATGGATAACCTCCAGCAGGTATAATATTTCTTCTTCTGTAACAGAAGGTTCTTTTTGTATATCTCCCCTGTAGTCTATATCGGTGGTTCCAACGAGGACGGCTCCTTCCCACGGGATCGCGAATACTGGTCTGTTGTCGGCGGGGTGAACCATTGTCACTGCCCTGTCAATGGGAATAACGGAATAGGGAAAGACGATATGGCTTCCCCGCAGTGGGCGCAGGTGCCGCTTCTTATCAGGTGAGGGATGCAGCTTTTCTCCCCAGGCCCCGGTCGCGTTGATGACCGCGCCTGTTGAAATGGTTTTCCTCTCAAGAGTTTCTGTATCTTCTATCACCACTCCCACGACCTTCTCATCACCATTACGGAGTATTTCTCTTGCCGCCGTGTAATTAAGGGCGCAGCCGCCGGATGCGACAGCTTCATTGATCAGGCGCAGCACGAGTCTCGCGTCGTCAGTCTGGGCGTCAAAAAAACGAAAACCTCCCGCAAGTCCCTTTCTCTTAAGATGGGGTGTAAGGGCGGAAAACTCCCTGGTATCGTAAAACTGGTGTTGTTTTTCACGCGCCATAAGATCGTAGAGGATAAGACCGATATCGAGCGACCATTTTCCGGGTGATGTGCCCCTGTAAACGGGCATGAGAAACCCTACCTGCTCGACCAGCCCAGGAGCTTCTTTGAGCATGCGTTCACGTTCTTCAACGGACTCCTTCGTCAGGAGGAGATGACCGTCTTTGAGGTAGCGGAGACCGCCATGAACCAGCTTTGTGGAACGGCTCGATGTTCCCCATGCGAAATCCATCCGTTCCACAAGGAGTACATTAAGGCGCATGCGTATGGCCTCCCTGAAAATGCCGGCACCCGTTATGCCGCCTCCTATTACAACCAGATCCCATTCTTCTTGCAGATTTTTTATTTCCATTTTCTTAGTCCTTCTTTTATTTGTTGTATTGTCTGGGGACACGATTCCGATTTGATGAAAATAAAACCAAATCAGGTCATGTCCCCCGTGGTCCTAAGCACTACATTTTTCCAGATGCCGATACTCTTTTCCAGGACCGAGCGGACAATCTGCTCGGTGTTTCCTTTTTCCTGCTCGATCGAACGCAAGAGTTGAAGATAGTAGTCGCGTGATGACTCTCTTCCCTCTTTCAGGCTGAAGTAGCGAAACGCCATGACCTTGAAAATGGAGGAGAAATCGTTGAGAATCAGGGGATATATCGGGTTTCCGGAATACCTGACGAATAGTACCTGCAGTTTCCAGTCGTAGTCAGCGAAGGCCGGTGTGTTGTCCCCCAGGTTCCTGAAGAGATTGAGATATTCCCGGAAGACCCCGGGTGAACTGGCGATGGCAAGACGAGCAACGGGAGGAATCAGGACGACCCTGAACTCAAGAAGATGTGTGATAAATCTACCGGGAAGAGATTCTCCATATTTCGTAAGGGAACTGAGCAGACCCAGGCCGCCTTCCTTCCAGTAATCGTTAACCACGGTGGACTTTCCGTGCCGGATAGTAACCCATCCCTCGGCCGCGAGGCGCTGGAGAGTTTCTCTGAGAGTCTGCCTCGTTACCCCGATCTGCTCCGCGAACGACCTTTCACTGGGAAGGCTCGATCCCGGCGGATAAGTGCCGTCAAGGATGGCTGTGACCAGCCTGTATTCCGTATGCCGGGCCGGGTGAAAAAGGTTTCCTGGTTTCATCGCGTATGCCTCCCTGGTAAGAGGTCATACCAGTTAAATATTCTGGTGTCAAGTATCGTGATCTGGATCATCTCTCGATTAGTTGTAGTTACCGGAAGGGTACAAGGAGTCAAGGGCTCGAGTGAAGGGAAGAAAGACCACCCTGGAATGCTTGAGCTATTTTCTCCGGCTAAATTAGGGAGGAGCCTTCAATATAAGTATTCCCAGCCGTCCTTCAGTCCCTTTTTCGAAAGCACTATCTGCCACAATTGATTCTTACGCGCGCGGAATGAGCCCGCGCAGGAGAGTAAATAATATTTCCACATGCGATAAAAGTATTTATCATAGACATGCTTTATGTTATCCCAGTTTCTATCAAAGTTTTCAAACCATGCCATTAGTGTTTTGTCATAGTCTGTGCCGTAATTCTGCCAATTTTCCATAACGAACAAACCTTCAAAGGATTTTGCGAGTTGTTTTATTGAAGGTATCATGCCATTCGGAAAAATATATTTATTAATCCATGGATCAGTTTCTTTTACAGACTTATTGCCGCCTATCGTATGCAGAAGGAACAACCCATCATCCTTCAGACAACGGTGAACCATCTTCATCATTGTTCGATAATTCTTCTGCCCAACATGTTCAATCATGCCCAGGGAAACGATACGATCAAATTTCTCATCAACATCCCGATAATCCTGCAATCTTATCTCCACTGGGAGCCCGCTACACAGTTCCATTCCAAGTCTTACCTGTTCTTTTGAAACGGTGATACCGACAACCTCGGCGCCATATTTCTCAGCGGCGTACCTGGCAAGACTTCCCCAGCCACAGCCGATGTCAAGAACCTTCATGCCCTCTTTCAGACCTATCTTTCCGGCGACGAGATCAAACTTGGCTTCCTGTGCCTGATCAAGCGTCTTGACATCTTTCCAATAGGCGCATGTGTAAGTCAAACGTTTATCGAGCATTGATTTATAGAGTTCATTTCCTATATCATAATGGAGCTCACCGATACGAAACGCCCTTGATTTCCTCTGCAGGTTGAGGAGGCTTGCCCTTAGATGTTGAATGACTACCTTCCAATCCCTGACCTTCTCATCCAATCCTCCGGATAAGATTTTGTGAAAGAATTCATCAAGCCTGTCACAGTCCCACCAGCCATCTATATAGGCCTCGCCAAGACCCATCGAACCATGAGAAAGGACTCTCTGGTATAATTCTTCATTATGTAACTTAATATCCCAGGGCCGTGAACCGTTAATCGCTACATCTACTGCACCAAGAAGTCTTTCTGCCTGTTGTTTAAAGGATTCCATCTTACAGCCTCCCTTCGCTTAGACAACCCTCCTGTTGCTTAGACAACCCCCCAATTGCCACCTGGAGGCGTCATACCAACTTGTCCCTGAATAGTCAAGCCTGAAAAAAAAATAAAGAAACCCGTGTATTAACAAATGGTTGAAAAGTTTTTCTGTAACAAAATCAGACACTTTTCAGTCTGCAATCTACTGTAAATGTATAATAAAGAATGGGAAAGGATAGAGTGGAAAAAAGATATCAGGATGCTTCGTTATTCGAGTCTTTCTTTATGAAATCAAGAACCTGTCTGTATATTTCCTTTCTCGGCATATTCATTTCTTCCGAGAGTGTGTTTATTATATCTCTGGTGGATGATCCCGGGTCTTTTCGTGCTTCCTGAAACCTTGCCCGTATTTCGTCCGGGGATCCCGACTTGTCGGGACTGGTTGTGGCTCCCGAAATTACCAGTGTGATTTCTCCCTTTATCTTTTTTCCATGGAGAGATTCACTGATCTCACTTACAGCGCCGCGCAGGGTTTCTTCGTATATCTTTGTCAGTTCTCTGGACACTGCAATCTGTCTGTCCCCGAGAACTTCACTGATATCCTGAAGGGTAGCGACAAGCCGATTGGGTGATTCATAAAATACCATGGTTTTTGATTCTTCTTTGATGGATTCCAGCAGTTGTCTTCTCTTCCCGCGGCGGGAGGGCAGGAACGCGAAGAAGACGAAACTGTCCATGGGAAGACCGGAGACGTTAAGAGCGGCAACCGCGGCGACCGGTCCGGGAACAGGAACAACTTTTATGGATTCAGAAATGGCCTGTTTAACGAAGATATATCCCGGATCGGATATCCCTGGTGTGCCCGCGTCGGAGACATAGGCTATATCCATTCCCTCGTTCAGTCTGGCTATCAGATGGATGCTCTTTTTCAGCTCATTCCGGTCGTGGAGACTTGTAAGGGGTGTATCAATCTGGTAGGCGTTGAGCAGTATTCTTGTCCTGCGTGTATCTTCAGCCGCGATCAGCCGGACTTCTCTGAGGATGCGGATAGCACGCAGGGTTATATCCTCCAGATTGCCTATGGGAGTGGAAACGATGTATAATATTCCTTTTTGCATGATGGTTTTCGGTCAACAGCTCAGGTCAAAGGCGTCTTTTATGATTTCCACCCGGTTGCCCTGCGGTAGCAACCTGATAGCCACAATGTCAAATCTCGCGTTGTGGTCGGTGAGTTTCTTTTCCTGCAGATAGTTTAGCGCCACTTTTGAAATTTTTCTCTGTTTGATTATGCCGACTGCGTCTTCAGGCGAGCCGAAATTGTCCGATTTTCTGCTCTTTACCTCGATAAAGACTATATCTTCGGCATCCATGGCGATAATGTCAATTTCTCCATAGAGGCACCTGTAATTTCTCTCGACGATTTTGTACCCTTCTTTTCTCAGGCAGGCGGCCGCCATATCTTCACCCTTCTTGCCCTTTTCTATGTTATTTGATCCTGAAAGATCTCCTGTGGATCTTGCAACGGCCATATTCTTTCACTGCCTCTCGATGTTCCTTTGTGCCGTATCCCTTGTTCTTGAGGAAGTTATACTGGGGGTACAGGACATGATACCTGTCCATGATCTGATCTCTTGATACCTTGGCTATTATGGAAGCTGCCGCCACGGAAACACTAAGGGAATCTCCCCTGATGATTGTTTCCTGCGGGATGGGGATATTGATATTATTTATTCCATCTATGAAGATATAATCCGGTTGGGGGGAGAGATTTGAAACGGCCATTTTCATTGCCGCCAGTGTTGCCTGAAGAATATTGATTCTGTCTATGGTCGAAGCTTCTATCACGCCCAGACCAATAGCGATGGCGTCGTTCCCGATTATCTTGTACAGGGTTTCTCTTTTCCGGGGAGTCAGCTTCTTCGAGTCTCTGATCCCCCCGTTTATGTAACCTGAAGGAAGAATTACCGCAGCCGCGACAACGGGGCCCGCAAGGGGTCCCCTTCCAGCCTCGTCTACGCCGGCGATCGCGTCAAAGCCACGCCGACTGGTGCGCAGTTCAAACTCATGCATTTCACCTTCTGCCAAGTTCCTTTATCCTTGCCTTCTTGCCGGTTAGTCCCCTCAGATAATATAACCTTGAACGCCTTACCCTGCCCTTCATCACTATCTCTATCTTGTCTATGATGGGAGAGTGGAGGGGAAACGTCCTTTCGACCCCTATGCCGGAAGATATCTTCCTGACGGTAAAAGTGGCGCGGTTCTGCCCCGCTCTTTTGCGTATGACGGATCCCTGAAAAACCTGGATCCTTTCCTTCTGACCCTCTATAATCTTCACATACACCTTCACGGTGTCACCCGGCTTGAACCCGGGAATATCTGCTCTCATTTGTTCTTTTTCAAGCATGTCGAGAACATTCATAGTCCAAAATCCTCCTCTGAAAAATCATATTTGCATTTAGTTATTGTCCACACAATCTGTCCAGCGTGACGGCTGCCGCCGACCGGACGGACAGGTGATTGTAATCCGAGTTTCCTCTTATCGGTTCCAAGAAGAAGTCAGCTTTCTCAGTAAGCTCTTCTGCTATTCCCCAACCCGTTCCAAAGACTATAAGGAAGGCCTCTTTGCTTCCCGATATCTTTTCTCTCAGATCCTCACAGGTCAGGCAATTCTCCCGGGGTGAGGCGCTTGTAACCACCACATTGACCTTGCCCCCGGTCTCCTGCGATATAGCCATTATTGTGTCATCAAGGGTGCCTTCCAGCCTCACGGTATCGAAAGCCTGTTTCCTTGAAGGGTTGTACGTAGTGCCATATCCCTTCTGCCAGTGATGCAGAATACGTTTGACGAACACCTGCTGTTGTTCTATCGGTGTTATGATGTAAAAGCGTTTCACACCATAAGTTCTGGCGGCCCTTGATATGTCGTGTATATCCATATTGGTCACAGACGTTGTTACAACATCGCCCTTCTTGTTGTAAACGGGGTAGTGTAAAAGAGCAATATAAAGATTCTTACACAAGTTGAGGATCTCCTGCAAGCTCTTCGAGCATCCTTTTGTCCTCTTCCGTAAGATTAGTCTGTCTGAGCATATCAGGTCTTCTCTGCAGTGTTCTCTTGAGGGATTCCCTGCGCCTCCATTCGTCTATCTTCTTTTGGTGTCCCGAAAGCAGCACTTCCGGAACCTTCCAGTTTTCATATTCCCTGGGTCTCGTATAGTGGGGTCCTTCAAGGAGTCCGGTTGAAAAAGAATCGTACAGCACCGATTCGCTGTTTCCCACAAAACCCGGCACAAGACGCGAAACAGCATCCACAACAATCATCGCGGGCAGCTCTCCGCCGCTCAGGACATAGTCACCTATTGATATTTCTCTATCAATGAGGTGCTCCCTGATTCGCTCGTCTATCCCCTCATAGTGCCCGCATATCAGGACTATTCTGGAACATAGAGAGAGTTCTTCCACGGTCTTCTGTTTGAATGTTTCTCCCTGCGGTGAGAGGAGGACAACAAGCGTTTCGCCTCGGGTGGGGACAATGGCCTTCAGGGCATTTGCGACGGGCTCCACCTTCATCACCATTCCACCACCCCCTCCGTAAGGGGCGTCGTCGGTAGTTCTATGTTTGTTCCAGGTATAGTCGCGAATATCGTGGAGATTTACTTTGATCAGGCCCTTGTCTATGGATTTTTTTATAAGACTGCTGTCGAGGGTAGAGCGAAACATCTCCGGAAAGACAGACAAAATATCAAAAACAATCATTCTACAGTCCTTCGGGCAGTTTCACAACAATAATGCCTTTTTCAATATCGATCTTTTTTACCACGTCATCGAACGCCGGAATAAAGGTTTCCCCTTCGCTGCCGCTGCAGACGTAGACATCACTGCTTCCCGTTGGCAGAATAGCTGTTATCCGTCCCAGTTCCAGGCCATCTTCCGTAACAATATCAAGTCCTATTATATCTTTCCAATAGTACTCGCCGTCAGGAAGATTTTCCGAAGGCACGAAGATATAGCGCCCTATTAGTTCGCCGGCTGCCTTCACGCTTTCCACACCCTCAAGATCAATGGAGAAAGACCCCCGTTTAATTCCCATGACCCTGACGCTAAAGGAGGATACATGCCCGCTATCTTCGCCTACGAAGGCATTCTCCAGTGTTTCAAGCGTTTCTGCCGATTCACAATATGAAAGAACCTTAAGCCGGCCTTTAAGACCGCTGGTTTTAACGATTTTTCCTATCTTAAGCAGGTTGTCCACTTATTCTATGATCTCGAGGACCGCCCTCTTGTGGATCTTGGCTGACGCGGCGCTCAAGATGGTTCTCATCGCCTTTGCGGTTTTTCCCTGTTTTCCGATAACCTTTCCCAAGTCATCCTTTGCAACCCTCAATTCAATGACAGAAGTCTGCTCGCCAACCACCTCGGTGCAACCAACATCATCAGGATAATCTACCAAAGCCTGAGCCATATACTTGACCAAGTCTTTCATCGCAACAACCTCCACTGATTCTTAAGAGTAAGTAAGATGTAGATCGTCTGTTTTCCTAACCCTCTATCCGCGCTTTTTCCGCCTTGGGTGCAATAAGCCCCTTCTTTTTAAGGAGACTTGATACCGTCTGAGTCGGTATGGCTCCCTTTAACAACCAGTCCATCACCCGATCCTCCTTGAGATTTATCTCAGCCGGATCCTTCATTGGATCGTAATTTCCAACGATTTCGATGAACCTTCCATCCCGTGGCGCCTCATTTTCAGCCACCACAATCCTGTAGAAGGGTTTCTTCTTTGCGCCCATTCGCGTCAATCTTATTTTAACTGCCATTCCCCGGGTTACTACCTCCTGATGATGAATTTTAATCCAGCCACTATCCCTAACATATATTTTATTTTATTTAAAGGGCAAATTGCCCCTCTTCATTGATTTCATTCCTCCCTTTGTCAACTTCTTCATCATTTTCCTCATCTCTATGTAATTCTTAAGAACATTGTTTACATCCTGCACGGTAGTACCACTTCCTTTGGCGATCCTTTTTCTCCTTTGTCCATTTATAATCTTGTAGTTGGTACGTTCCTTTTCTGTCATGGAATCAATGATGGCGGTTGTCTTTACCAGTTCATGTTCATCCGGCGTCGCGTTCTTCAGGGCCTTTATCTTCCCAAGCCCGGGTATCATTCCAAGTATGTCCTGAAGCGGCCCCATCTTTCTTATCTGTGCCAGCTGTTTTTTCAGATCGTCCAGTGTAAATGAATCTTTTCTTATCTTTTTTTCCAGTTCTTTCGCGGCCTTTTCATCTACTGTCGTCTGGGCCTTCTCGACAAGGGTCAATATATCGCCCATGCCGAGGATTCTGGATGCCATACGTTCCGGGTGAAAAACTTCCAGTGCGTCGGTCTTTTCACCCATGCCGATGAATTTGACGGGTTTTCCGGTCACTTTTTTCAGAGACAGTGCCGCTCCTCCACGCGCGTCACCGTCCATCTTTGTCAGCACAACGCCATCTATACCCAACAGGTCATCAAACTTTTCGGCTACCGAGACCGCATCCTGTCCTGTCATGGCATCGGCGACAAAGAGTATCTCGGACGGATTTATAGTGTCTTTTATTCTTTTTAATTCGTCCATCAACTTGTCGTCGATGTGCAGCCTGCCCGCCGTGTCTATGATCAGGGTGTCAAAGCCGTTCGTTTTCGCGTCTTCAACGGCCTCAACGCAGATCTTTACCGGATCCCTTTGATCCTTTGAATTGTATACGTTCGCATTGATGCTCTCTCCGAGAATCTTCAGCTGCTCGATGGCTGCGGGTCTGTAGACGTCGACAGAGACCAGGGAAACCCTGTGTTTCTGGCCTGTCAGATGGCGGGCGAGCTTTGCCGCGGTTGTTGTCTTGCCGCATCCCTGAAGACCGACAAGCATGACGGGAGCTGGAAACCGGTTGGAAAGGTTCAGATGGCTGCTCTCTGCTCCCATTAATTCAACGAGCCGGCCGTGAACGATTTTGACTATCTGCTGACCGGGACTTATGCTGTCGAGGACTTCCTGGCCTATGGCTCGCTCACTGACATCCTCGATAAATTCTCTGGTCACCTTGAAATTGACATCCGCTTCAAGGAGCGCCATGCGGATATCTTTCATGGCTGCCTTGACGTTTTCTTCGTTGAGGATACCTCTTCCCTTGAGTTTTTTAAAAACGTTGTCCAGTTTCTCGGTTAAATTTTCAAACATGACAGTTTATTCTAATTTCCCCTGTTCTCTATAATAAGGCATTTGATGCCCCTTATCTTTTTTTCCACCAGGGATGCGACCTTACTGGCATCATCATACGTGGTAAAGCCCACCAGTTTTACACGGAACCATTTCCCCTTTGATTTAAGTTCGATATTATCCACCCTTGGAGAATATCCCATATCGGACAACTTTGCCCTCAGAATCTCTGTTTTATCTTTGTCCTTGAAAGAGGCTATCTGGATCACATACAGTCCACCGGCCTGTTTCTCCTCAGGTGGTTTATACTTCTCAGAGTAAGAGCCCCCTTTGTCCTCAAACTTTTCCTTTACATCTTTGTCGCTTTCCTTGAGCGTGTCATAAAAGGTAAATTTGATTTCGTCTTCTTTTTTGTCTGTAGATGTCGCAGCAACCCTGCTTTTTATAATCTTTTCCTTTATGGTGCCGGGCATATCTGCTATTTTTTTAGGATAACTTTCAATATTTTTTCCAACCATCACCCCACACACAAAGAAAAATAACAGTAACAGGGCGATCACCAGGGTCAGAAAAACCAGACCGAATCTGCCCAGCCTGAATTCGAAAACTCCATTTTTCTGAGGCATTAGTCTGTCCTTGATCTTTACATACGTTCGGGTGCCGAAACTCCTAATAATCTGAGGGCATTTCTGATCACTGTACTGGTAGATTTGATCAGAAACAACCTCGCTTTTGTCAGCTCGACGTTATCTGAAACAACTTTGTGCTTGTTGTAAAAACTGTGAAAAACAGAGGCGAGATCATTTATGTAATAGGGTATGCGATGTGGTTCGAGTGCCCTTGCGCTTCCTTCAACCATCTCCGGGAACGTGTCGATTATCTTGATAAGTTCGCATTCTTCCGCAGTGGTAAGAAGGTCGGGTTTGATTTCACCGTAGACTGGAATCTGGTACCCCTGTTCCGCGGCGAGCCTCATAATGCTGGATATCCTGGCGTGGGCGTACTGCACATAATAGACGGGGTTTTCACTTGATTGAGCCTTCGCAAGTTCCAGGTCAAAATCAAGATGACTGTTTGACCTTCTCATAAGGAAATTGTATCTGGCTGCGTCCTTCCCCACCTCATCGGTTACCTCCCTTATGGTTACAAATTCGCCGGCCCTGGTTGACATGGGAACAGGAACGCCGCCTCTGAGGAGGTTCACCAGCTGGACCAGGACAACTCCGAGGTCTTCCTTCTTCCTGCCGAGTGCCTGAATGCACGCCTGCATTCTCGGTATGTACCCGTGATGGTCCGCTCCCCATACATTGATGACCCTGTCAAATCCCCGTGCGTATTTGTCCCAGTGATATGCGATATCAGCGGCAAAATAGGTGGGCTCGCCATTTTCCCTGACAACGACCCTGTCTTTTTCATCGCCGAAATCCATCGTCTTGAACCACAGTGTGCCCCCTTCTTCGTATATGAATCCCTCGTTTTGAAGTCTCTGAAGGATCTTTGCCACGTCATCGTTCTTGTACAGTTCTTTTTCGCTGAAATAGCGATCGAAGACCACGCCCAGCGTCTCAAGGTCTTCCTTTATCCCGCCGAGGATGGATCCTGCCGCATACTCCGTCATAAAGGGGATTGCCCCCTCTTTATCTGAACGGAACCTGTCGCCGAACTTGACGTATATTTCCCGGGCAAGCTCCGTGATGTATCCCCCCTGGTAACAGGTTTCGGGGAAGGAGACGTTTTCCCCCATCAGTTCCAGATAACGGTAGTACACGGATTCTCCCAGCATGTTCATCTGGTTGCCGGCGTCGTTTATGTAGTATTCTCTGGACACCGAGAACCCTGATGTCTGGAGAATGCTGGCGATGACATCGCCGATGACGGCGCCTCTGGCATGTCCTATATGAAGCGGGCCCGTGGGGTTGGCGCTTACAAATTCCACCTGAACCCTGATGCCATTCCCGATATTGGATTCACCGTACTCCTCTCCGAGCGTGTCCACCTCTTTTAGAAGGGCAGGCCATACACTGCTTCTGATGAAAAAGTTTATGAAGCCTGGCCCGGCTATTTCTATCGTGTCCAGTATCCGGTTGCTGTCGTTGATGTTTTCGACGATACGTTCTGCTATCCTGCTGGGTGCTTCCCTCTGGTTCGATGCAAGCACCATGGCTATGTTGGACGCATAATCGCCATGAGAGCCCTCTTTCGGAAGCTCTACTTCTATGAAGGGAATGTCCGTTTTTTTTAGTACTTCCTTTTCAATGCAGGAATCAATTGATTCTTCAAGTAGTCTGGCAAGTCTCTTTTTCATGGGGGTTTCTTCGAGCCTTATTTCTTATGCAGAAAACGAAAAAGTTGGCCCGAAGGCCAACCTTTCTCAGATAACTTCAAAACGGCGCACTTCTACAAGTTTTTCATCCGTTTTGTCAATTTATTTTTTGTCCATTTTCTCTATTTCGTCAATATCGTCATCCTTGATGGCAAGATCTTTTGTAAAGTCAGGACAATGAACTCTTCCGCTGGAATCTTTGGAAACTGAAAACCGTTTAGCACATGTGCCTCTCCACGCACATACAGAGCAGTATCTCTTTTCTGTACCCATAAGCCCTACCTCCCGACCTTTCAATTTTTAATCCGCCTTGATGATATATACAGGGCCTTTCCAAGTCAAGCTGTTTTGGTGGTTTTCTGCAATTTGGTGTTGGTGTGATCGATAACCCTGTTTTTTCTTCGTGAAAGTGTTTGACATAAGGGCTTATTTTTTCTATTGTCTCTTGTGTGTATGTTTACTGGTGATGTCGTTATGAGAAAATCAATCCTGATGATTGTAATGTTTCTTTCCTTTTTGGCCCTGGCTTTTCCAGTTACTGGCGATGCCGCCTACCTTATCCGGCTAAAAAATGGAGGAGAATTTAAGACTCTCAGGTACTGGGGCGAAGGTAATCAGATAAAGTTTTACATCTATGGCGGGGTCGCGGGGATTCAAAAAGATTCGGTCAGGAAGATAGAGAAGGCAGCCTCAGAAAATATAATATATAAAAAATCGCAAAGCAGTCAGAAGGTGGCAGAAACGCCGTCCGAAACGAATGACCTGAAGGATAAAAAAGCAGAAGAAAAAATAGATATCAGTTACTATAAAGAAAAAAAGTCACAGCTGGAGACTGAACTGAAAAGAGCCCTAGATAGAGTGAGGGAAGCTGATAAAAATAAAGATTCAAAAGCCAGGGAAGAAGCGAGGGACGAAGCGAAAAAGATTTCCGCGAAGATGTATGACCTTACTGCTGAGCTGATAAAAAAGAATAATGGAAAGATGCCAGAAGGCTGGTGGGAGAAAAAATAGATTCCCAGACTCCGGATAACGGTCTGTTCTACACTTCTTCCTAAAAACCGCCGCTCATATCCGGAACTCTATCAACAATTAATTGACGAGAGAATCATCCTTCCAGGAAAGAATAGTTATTGTATAATTGTTAGGAGATTTATATTTATCCTTTATCGCCTCGTCAAAGTAAAACTCTCCGGAATTGTGAATCGTTGCCGTATTTCCCCAGATCAGACCGTAAACGCCAGCCGTATTCTTCAACTCTACGTGGGCGTTCGGAGCGTAGACCATTCCCTTAAAATCACTCGAGTGCTTGAAGGTAATATCCTGAGTGGAATTTGAGAAGATTGCAAAATCGGTCGGTTGGGACAAATTATTAATGGCAGAGCCGTTTTTTGCTTCAAGCTCACCGTCTTCCGCGTCGACAATGCCGTCGAGGTAGATATTGACTGGTCCGGCAGTCGCGTCTATTTCAAGGGTCGAACCATTCTTCAGGACAATGCTTGTAAGATAATAATCGCCTGCCGTCAGCGTCAACGTTCCCCCGTTGCCGAGGTTTATCGCTGTAGCCCCCTCAAGGGGAGAGCTGTCACCTGCGGTGCCGTTATCATTGGTGGTAACAATATCAATGAATTTATCGTAGAGTTCGGAGTTCGGATCGTTGGCTCCCAGGGGATCGGGATCAACGTGTCCTACCGTTGTGCCGGCCGTGCCGGTTACGGTAGGTGTTCCTGTATCGGTCCATACGGCATCAGTACCAGAGGTATCTGCCCCCAGGGCGAGATCGCCGTCGATATACGTCGCCATCTTGGTGCTGATCTCAGTGTTGCTTCCAATGTCTGCTTCTCCCGTAGATGCGCCGGGAAAGGTTGTCGGGTCGGGGTTGGGGGTATCACGCGAGTCATAGCTGTAAATATGGGCATCCGATTTAAGGTCCAACAATCCATTGGTGAAGAGGCCATAATCAAAAGCGCTCTTTTGCTCCACAGCGAAAGTAACTTCAATAACAGCTTCTGAATTATTGGATCCTTGTCCAGTGACCAGGAAACTGTACTGGTCGCTTCCCAGCGATGTCAGCACGGTTGGAAGGGTGAAAGAAAATCCGCTTGGTGTGGAATAGCTCAGAGATATTGGATCTGCCGTCAAATCTACAGTATTGGAGTCCGAATCATCCAAATCGATGGCCAGCTTCTTCAGTACGTACTGGACGCCGGCATCGGCATCATAAAAGGCCTGCCTGCTTGTTTTGTAATTGGTGCTTATCTTCAGATCAGTTGAGGTCTGCATGACGGTTGTGGTTCCAAGGATGGTCAAGGCGGCAAGCAGTAAAATAGATACAACTAGGACCATTCCCCTTTCATTGTTCAATGCTGTATCAAACTGTTTTTTTATCTTCATGAAAAATTACCCCCTTTTAAAAGCCGAGATTCCTCGGGGTTATGACAGACGTCAGAGTATATGTTCTGTAACCGCTATTGGGTGCATAATCAGGATCCGGTCTGTCGGTTTGCACCGTAAGGGCAACCTGTATCCGGCGTACATCTGCCGCAGTAGTGGTTGCGGCGCCGTTTGCGTCCCAGTATTGAAATGCGAGGGATTGAACATATTCGGCAACCGGTTGAATGATGGCGGTTGCCTGCGACTTGCGACCGAGCTTCTGTATGCCGTCTGCCGTGTAGAGTGAGTAGGTGATATTCTCATTTGGATCCGCGGTATCTCCATCGGGTGAATCGGAGCCGTATGTGCTCGTTATATCGAGAGTGAAGTTAATGGAACCTGTCCCGGCATTGACGATTCCCGCACCCGCCGAGTCGAGGGGGTCGTACCCTGCCATCCGTATTTCTCTGGTCATAATGTCCATGGCAGCCCTGGCATTCTGCTGCATCTCGGCGATCCGTTCCTGCGTGCCAAAGGTCTTGTTGTGCATGGTAAAGACGCCATACATGGCGCCAAGGAGAACGAGTCCAACGGCCATGGCGATCAATAATTCGATCATGGTGAACCCGCGGTTGCTTTCCGGGGATGGATGGTGCGCTTTTTTGTCTTTTCTCTTGAGATATTCCATTATTCCGCCACTATTGTCTTGAGTGTAACGTTATGTGTGGCGCCTTTCCACGGAAATGTCACCGTAACGTCGATGGCTTTCATGCCTGCGGCAGGTGAATCCGGGGTGGCCGTCCATGTCCTTGTGTAGATAGACTCCAGTGTCTCGGGACCGCCGGGTGTAATGCTCGCATAGGCCGTGCCTTTAAGTTCTTCCATCTTGTCCTGAGCCAGTGTTGTTGCAGTGGTAATCTTATTACTGAATACGTTTCCATTGATAACTGTTGTCGCCACGCCCGCTGCACCCAGAAGGCCAACCGAAAGGACAAACATGGCTATCATGATTTCTATCAGTGTAAAGCCGCTCTGCCTGTGCCGGCACGGCAGACAGGTGGAATTGGCGATCTTGTTCATTTTCTCTTCCTCTGATTCCCCCGGTTATTACAGCGTTTATGGTGTATCATCTATCTTTACACGCCCGGTAAGGGCAACCTTAACATATTTTAACCCGCTGGAATTTGTAAGGGTTATCGTACTGGAGGGTGACACCGTCCCTCTTGGCTGGAAAACCGGATCAGCCGATGCGCTGAAGGTCACATCATGATAGTCAGGATGGATGTCCCTTTCAATATCATCGCCTTCATCGTTGGCAACAGTCCCATTGCCGTCCACGTCATTCCATACCTGATATGTATGATTGCTCCCAAAGAAAACCTTTACCTTCTGGTTAAGACTGACCGCATTGCTTCTCGCTGCCATCAGGTCCGTCATAACCTGCCTTGCGGCCCCGTTTAATCTTCTCTGAGCCATATAGGACTGAAGATTCGGCGCCGCTATGCTGGCGAGGATCGCTATAACGGCAATCACAATCATCATTTCTATCAGCGTGAAGCCGGTTTTTTTTTGTGTGCCAGCTATCATTTCTGCCTACCTGTAAAACAAAAGTTTCATGACCATATTACCCCAGAAGATATAGGCAATGGCGCCGATGGACAGGAACGGTCCGAAGGGGATGGCGTATTTTGTATCTTTTCCCTTTGAGATCATGACTGATACGCCCGCGACCGCGCCAATAAGGGAGCTTGCCATGATGACAAACCACAGAGACTGCCATCCCAGAAAGCCCCCTACCATGGCCAGCAGTTTAATGTCTCCTCCTCCCATTCCCTCTCTCTTTGTCAGGAGCTGATATCCGAGGGCGATCAGGAAGAGAA
>CAZSYH010000033.1:0-20565 GCA_964610735.1 uncultured Syntrophaceae bacterium
TCAAGGGGAAACAAAAGAAAAGTTCACATTTGGGCAAAAGGAATGCGTGGCCGCGCAGTGCCTGAAGTAGCGACTATTTTTCACTTCGTCTCACGCGCCGCCTGCGGTTGCCGTTCAGTTCGAACTTCGGGGGTTCCCTTACTCCGGCATGGGCCTTACCAGCTCGCGGATTTTGCCGGTCTCAACGGCGTCAAGAAATTCTTCTCCCAGCCGTTCGCTCTCTTTTATGGCCCTGTTCCAGTAATCCATGCGGTCATTATCTCTGCCGCTGAAGAGGCGAAAATCGTTCCGGTCGGGGATCTTTCCATAGGGGAGCCGTTTTATAAACTCTTCGGAAGGGTGCAGGAGGAGTACATTTTCCATGTTTGACGGGTCCGGCTTTCTCCATGACAGCTTCTTGTCAAACCATCCCGGTATGACGCGATTTGTATAATGTGGGAAGAGCACGATGGCATTGCTGTCGTTCGTGAATGGTATGTCCATGTGGTAATCTATTATGCCCCCATCCCTGTAAGCTCCCTTTCGGGCGCCCGGTATGTCGGTGACGCGGGACATGGCTACGGGGATCGATCCGGATGCCAGGAGGGCCTGCCTGAGATTTTTCTCAGTGAGAGGGACCTGACGGATGGGGAAGCCGTTCATGTTGAAAAATGGAGGAATTTCTCTTTGATCGTACAGCAGTGTCCTTTCGAAAAAGAAGCTGAGAAACTTTCGGCTGATGGTGTTGGAAAAGGCGGCGAGAAGCAGTCCGGGCAGAAGCGCCCCCATCCGGTCACTTGCCGTAAGACCCCTGCACTTGGTCGACATCATATTCAGTCTTAGATATGAATGATTCAGTATCTCATCTACCCCTGTATCACCGAGAAAGGTGTCCAGAAAGGCGATGCTTTCGCTGGTGATCTCTTCCCTCGAGGGTTTCCGGGAGTAGTGCTGGTGTACATATGTGGTCCGAAATCTATCGATGGCTTCCAGGGGTCTTTTCTGTGAAACAGACGCGAACCTCCAGGCGGCCGCGGACGAACCGAGCAAAAACAGGGGCTCTTTCCTCCGGGTGAGCCAGGTCGAAAAGACGGCTCCATCGAGATGATTGAGAATAAGGCATTTTGGGCCGCCGGCCGCCCCGGTGACAACCTTTACCTGATCAGGACTCAGGCCGCCCTCCCTGATTATCTTCAGTGCTTTTCTTCCCGCTAAAAATGAAAGATTCACTGACATGAATTACCGCCCCCTTCGCATTGTTGTTCTGCGCATGATTAAGAGCATGCCGCCAAAAAATAATACGATTTGCCCAATATATCAACCAATTTTTTCAGATCAGGGCGGTACGTCGTTTGAAAACGCTTTTGGAGTATTTTTTGTCGTTTATTTGCGTACGGCCCATCAGGACTCGATTATCGATTTTGATGGAAAGAACTGGCAATGTACTCCCTATATTTCCGGGTTTGAGTTGAACCGTCCGGGATATTTGCATGAAGCTTGGCGGGGAGATGTGGTGCGGATTTTCTCATAAACCTTCATCATAAGACCTCGATCACCTGGCGATATTTTTTTGAACTGGTTATCGCCACGCGTTTTGCCTGGTTGTCGGGATGGCTCAATAAAAAGGATTTCGAGATGGTCGAGCTCGAGCTTGACTATCTGAATCTTCTTGTTGAACACGATGATTTATTGAAAAATACCTGGCAGGTGACGACTTGAAGAATCATGCTGGGTTTAAATTTCCCGTGCGGGCTTCATATCCGCCTGTTTGCGTTTTGTGAATCCCAAATAATGCCGCGCCATGTCGATTTCGTAGATTGTGTATTTCGCCTTTCCTCACTTTCGCGGGATATCATGCACGGTATTGCCCTATTCAGTTTTTGGGGGGATATTTATGGCATCAGATAAAATATCCCGTCGGCAACGGAACCAGTAAAAAATTATGAAAGATGAGCCAGAAGGCAACCACCATCAGGGTATAGACGGCGATTGATGAAATTGTGCGCATAAAGGTCGGTCTCTTCAGATCAAGGAAGAACGTAAGCGTTGTTAAACAAACGACACTCGAAACGATAAAACCGAGAATGTTCAGAAGATAAATCCAGACAAAAGCCACGACTGTTGATGTAATGATATATCTCAGATTTTTTGGTATAAAAGATACCGTTTTCGGTGGTGCAATCAGGAATGTTTGAATGAGCAGAGCTGCTGAAAGGAAAAACAGAAATATAATAAGCAGTCGAGGGAATATGGAGCAGTTATATTGCAAGCCCCCTGTCTGTGGCCAGAATAGCAGTGCTACAATAATAAAAACAATTGATGCGATTCGATCAGCTTTCATCTATCGTCATCTCCTTTATTTTCCATCTCTTTGAAAATCTCTTCATGAGCAGCGGCCAGCCCAGTGATAGCAGGGACATTATGATCAGTACCCAGGAGAGAGGGTGGATAAAAAAGATCATCCATTTATTGGGCAGGACCTGACCCATTAAAAGCGCCTGGACAAATCCCATTTCCCCAATGGGGCCCAGAATCAAGCCCAGCGTGATGGGTCCTGGATGAAAATCGAGACGTTTCAGGATATAGCCGATAACCCCGAGAGTGAGCATGATGTATACATCCATGACATTATTTCGGATTGAGTAAGATCCGATAATCGTGAGAAAAAAGATTATTGGAGCGAGAAAACGAATGGGGAGCCGGACAACGGTTCGATGCAGAAGTCGTCCCGAGAAAATACCCACAGGGATCATAAGAATAGTCGCTACAAAGAGAGACATGATAAAGGTATACACCACTTCTGAGTGCGTTGTGAATAATTCAGGACCGGGTCTGAGCCCGTGCAGCAGAAGGACACCGTAGAGTATGGCATCGGGGGGGGCTCCGGGAATGCCGAGGGTCACCAGTGGTATCATGCCTCCGCCGACAACGGCGTTATTCGAGGATTCAGTGGCGATGATGCCGTCAGGGGTGCCGGTACCGAACTTTTCCGGTGTTTTTGAAACCCTTAGCGCTTCGTTGTAGGCGACAAGGTTAGCTACACTGCCGCCGGCACCCGGAAGGATTCCCACAATAGTGCCCAGAATTGATGATCTCAGAAGATTACCCTGTCGTTTCATAACTTCAAGGAAGGTTTTGAGCACTATACCGCCTGTATGCTCCGCCTCTGTGAGGTGAAATTTCTGTGTTCGATTACTGATCATGGTCAGTGCTTCGGGGATACAGAAAAAACCGATCAATGCCACAATGAGTTCGATTCCTCCCTGGAATTGAGGGAAACCAGCTGTAAATCTGACATCTCCGCCGATCGGGGCAATACCGATCGTGCTGATTAAGAGGCCGATGGCACCGCCGATGAATCCCTTCAGAACATTTTTCGATGCGAGTGACGATATAATCGTAATCCCGAAAACCGCCATCCAGAAGTATTCGGGCGGGCCGAACTTCAGGGCAACGCTCGCGAGCGGCGGAGCGAGAAATAGAAGAAAAATAACACCTATAATGCCGCCATAAGCGGAGGAAAAGGTGGCGATGAGAATAGCCCGTTCGCCCTCTCCCCTCTTTGCCATGGGATATCCGTCGAACGTGGTCCCGATCGATGACGGTGTGCCCGGTGTATTGACGAGAATCGCCGAGAAAGAACCGCCGTAAATACATGCCATATAAATGGCTCCCAGAACGATCAGTCCTTCTGTGGGATTCATGGTGAAGGTAAAAGGAACGAGGAGGGCGACCGCCATAGTGGCGGTCAGCCCAGGTAGTGCTCCTGCCATGAGGCCGCCGAACAGGCCGGCAATGATCATGAGAATAACTTTAACTGTAAAGATATGACCGAAAGAAGCAGCAATAGCTTCGAGCACGTTCCGACTCCTCTGTGGATTCTTATTTTTTCAGCAAGCCCAGGTCTTTCATCAGCTTTCCATAATAATCTGTCAATTTCGTAACGAGCGATTTCGAAGAGTCTTCGCCGTAATATTCCATAATGAAACCGAGGTCTTCCATTTTCTTGATGACGACAGGATCATAATTGACCTTTTCAAATGCCTGCTCCAGTTTCATTTTTATCTCTTTCGGTGTTCCCGGAGGAACGGCAACTCCCCGGTATGCTCCTTCGACGAACTCATAACCAAGTTCTTTAAAAGTAGGTACATCGGGAAGGGCTTTTGCCCTCTTGTCTGCGGCTACCGCCAGAGCTCGGATCTTATCAGGGTATTGGGACGCCATGGACGTATAGGTCATCAGGGCTTTTACATGACCACCCAGAAGCGCGGGAACGGCTGCTCCCGAGCCGGTAAATGAGATATAGGTAAGATTGAGATCGGTAAGTTTACCAAAGGCTTGACAGCCAAGGCTGTTTGCTGACGGTTCACCGCTGCCACCCACACTGACTCCGGGGTTCGCTTTGGCGTATTTGACAAAATCATCCACTGTTTTAATTTCACTGTCCATGCTTACTGCCAGAATGTCGGGTGTGAATTCAAACATGTATATATTGTCTATCTTTTCCGTTTCATACCCCGCATTTCCCCGTGTCATCGGCTGGACGATCGTATGGGGCAGGTTGGTTCCATAGACGGTGTAGCCATCAGGTTTGGCACGCAACAACTCTGACCATCCCACGGCGCCGCCGCCACCTTTCTTGTAGACTATCACGACCGGCACACCGAGAACCTTTTCAAGGGGCTGTTGCTGAATTCGTGCCGTGATATCGGATTCGCCTCCGGCATTGAAGCAGATAACGTACGTGAGCGGCTTGTCGGGAAACTCTGCTAATGCTGCCGACGTAAAGGTCATTCCAACCAGTACGACCATCAAGAAGATCATAACGTTGTATTTCTTCATTTATTTTTCTCCTTTCAAAAATTGATTGAAATACGTTTATACTGAAGTCATTGGCACCAATATCTGTCAGCTTCACCCCCTTTCTTAGGTGGCATATTGCTTTGAGTCTTATTCTCTTTACACATCGATCCTGAACTTATCAAGCATCTTTTCGTCAATTGTTATGCCGAGACCGGGTCCGGTGGGTACGCGAACGCAGGGACCTTCAAGGCGAAACGGTTCTGTTATGAGGTGGTCCCGAATGGGATTATCGGACTGATCGAATTCCAGCAGGGCCTTCCCCGGCTTATTCGCCAGGACATGCAGTGACGATGCGATTGCAATCGGTGTTCCCCAGGCGTGGGGGATACAGTCGATATTCAGAGCCTGAGCCAGAGCCGATATTCTCTGAACTTCCGTTATGCCACCGGCGGAGCAGACATCGGGTTGAGCATAGCTCACGGCCCGGCGCCTGAAGATTTCATTGAACTCGCTCACCAGAGCCCATCCTTCACCTCCGGCAATGGGGACATCAAGTTTGCTGCTCAAGTACGCATACCCATCGTAATCATGAGGCGGAACGGGTTCTTCAAACCAGTAGACGCCAAGTCGTTCGCAGGCACGGCCGACCTCAACGGCCTCCGGAATGGAATAAGCGCAATTAGCGTCAATCATGAAATCAATATCGTCGCCGACCGTGCGCCTGAAGGCTTCTATCAGTCGAATGTCTTCACTTGTTCCCCATCCGAGAAGTGCGAGCCCGATTTTTAACTTCAGCATTTTGAACCCCTTCGAGAGGTTCGACGCGGCTTCTTCTTCAATAATAGCTATCTGCTGCTCGATGGTATCGACTTTTCGAAAGTAATGTCCCGTAGCGTAGGCAAGGACCTTGTCACGAAAGGAACCGCCCAGCAATGTATGGATAGGAAGCCCCAGAAGCTTTCCCTTGAGATCCCACAGTGCTATATCTACTCCACTGAGAGCAGAGTAAGGAGCAAATGAATGATAGGCCCAGCGAAGCTTGAAATGAATCTTCTCCCAGAGAACAGTCGTATCAAGGGGATTTTCACCGATAAGCAGAGGGGTGATGATATCACGAACAACCTGATGGTTGCCGGCGATGGGCCCCCAGCATTCACCATACCCGACAGTTCCGTCGTCTGCCGTTATCCTGACAATGAGATATTGGCGGGCAGTTGTCCACCCCTGGGCGTTACCAAACGGTTCTTTCAGCTCCTGCTTTATGGGAATGGCTTCCACCTGGGCTATTTTCATGGTTTTCAACCCCGTTCCTGCTTTTCAACCGGCCACGATCTCAGCGATGGTTCTCCCTAATTCCTCGGTAGTCGCCGTGCCACCCAGATCGGGTGTTTTAACATTGCGATCATCGATGGCAGTTTCTATTGCCTCTTCAATAACACGAGCTGCTTCCGGCTGCCCAAGATGCTCGAGCATCATGGCGCCTGACCATATTTGACCGATAGGATTGGCGATTCCCTTTCCCGCGATGTCGGGGGCGGAACCATGAACCGGTTCAAACATGGAGGGATACTCTCTTTCCGGATTCAGATTGGCCGAAGCGGCAATGCCGAGACTTCCGGCCACTGCCGGTCCGAGGTCGGAAATAATATCGCCGAACAAATTGCTTGCAACAATAATATCGAAAAATTCCGGTTGGAGAACAACTCTGGCACACAGGGCATCGATGTGAAATTGATCCGTTTCAACATCGGGATAGGCCGAAGAGAGTCCTGCAAATATTTCATCCCAGAAGGGCATCGTAAAGACGATTCCATTCGATTTTGTAGCCGAAGTTAGATGTTTCCTGTTCAGCTTTTTCGCCAGTTCGAAGCTAAACCTCTGTATCCGCTCCACCCCTTTTCGAGAAAATACTGATTCCTGAACAACAATTTCATCCTCTGTACCGGTGTAGATCCTGCCGCCGATGTTTGAATATTCACCTTCGTTGTTTTCTCTGATGACATAAAAATCAATATCTCCGGCTGCTTTATCTCTCAGGGGACTCGTTATTCCCCGTAACAATCTCACGGGCCTCACATTAACATATTGCCGGAATTCCCGCCGTATAGGGATGAGAAGACCCCATAGTGATACATGATCCGAAACACCGGGAGTGCCCACTGCGCCCAGAAATATGGCGTCATATGGCCTTAATTGTTCTATTCCGTCAGATGGCATCATTTCTCCGTTTGCAACGTAATAGTCGCATCCCCACGGAAAGGGATGCCACTCAAAAGAGAATCCGAATCTCTTGCCGGCCGCATCGAGCACCCGTATTCCCTCTTTTATTACTTCTTTGCCGATTCCGTCGCCCGGAATAGCCGCTATCTTGTACATACAGTATCCTCATTTATTCTTAAAATAATCCGGCAATATCAGATGTATGAAATTACCGCACTCACTCTCTGATACAACAAATACGGGTTTCAGACAAGAAAAGTACAACCCAAAATTCCGGAAAGAGAGAACTCTGTTTTAGTCCAAGCTTATTCCCATAGTCAAGATAAAAAACAGGGCTGTTTAAGGTGCACAGGGTGGGAAGACTGTCTTGCCTGCCTGTGCTTCGCACGCAGACAGGTTATGAGTATTAATGATTCTTTATCATAATATAACTTCATGGGGAGTAAGATATCCAGGAGATTCGTGGGGCCACGGGATAGGAGCAGGATGTAAAGCTGATAAGCACGCTGCCTGAATATGCAACCAGGTACGCCAGGATAAATGATCCGTGAAGATACACATCAGAGATATTGAAAGGGTTATGAATCATAATAGAGACTCCAGCCTTCTACTTGACCGCTAAAAACGACTCATTCTATTTCCGGTGAGGCATCAGGATCAAAGGGATTTGTTCTCATGGCAAGAGAAAAGATATGGGGATAATCACTCTTGAGGTGTTTCATATAGACCAGCCATTCGGCGATTAAAAGGGTGTATGCCCTCTTTATATCACTGGCGATATGTTTATTATCAGCGTCTTTTAAATCTTTGACATTGTCCCTGTGAGCCAGTTCTTCGGCAAGGTGAAACACTGCCCACAGAAGATCCGAAAAAGTATCATGTTCCAGCAAACCTGGATTCTGCAGCAGAGTGACGAGGAAGTGTCTTTTATTCAAAAGCAATCTTTTTAACGCCTCCATATCTCCTTTCCGGCTGTCAATTTCATATTCATGATCCTTGCAGGCTTTATGTACGCTGGAAAATTGCTGATCAAGCCAATCGTTAGAAGAGGCAAGGTTGTCTCTCATGCTTTCCACATTATTATCGAATTCGGAGAAGATTTTAAGGAGCTCCGTTCCGGCTTCACTGAAGAAAACCCCGATCATCATATTAAGTTTGTACAGCTTGCTCTTTTTGGCCCTGTAATCAAGCAATTCATGGATAATAATTGTAACGAGCAATACTTCGATAAATACAAAAGCAATATCCCCCACCATATAAATGAAAATGTGGTGAGGATCTCTGAAGATCAGATAATGAATGAAATAAAAAAATGCCGACAGTGCGATTAATGTTACTCCCCAGAAAATTTTCCATTTATCAAGCTTCATATGCAATCCTTTTGTTATGCTGAATGGTTGTTCTTGTGTTGCATTCGTTCAAAGAAAGACGTAATATCCGTATCCTTTCTGATTCCCAGGCGTGTCAGTGCAAAATCGTATCGCACTGGGTCGTCAGGAACAACAGCCCTGAATGAATCCGTTATTTCGAGGGCGGTCTTCATGTCTGCCTGTTTGCGTTTCGTAAGACCTAATGTAAGGCAGATACTGTGCATGTGTGTATCGAGAGGAACAATAAGCCTGGATGTCGGCACGTCATCCCATCCTCCAGGATCCACGTCATCACGACGCACCATCCAGCGGAGAAACAGATTGATCCTCTTGCATGCGCTGCCCTTTGAGGGACAAGGTAACAGACTGTTGCTCCGGCAATTAAACCCGCCGCTTAGCTCTCCCACAAATTCGGTAATGGCCGGCAAAATTGATTTGCCATTATTTATAAACCCGGTTTTAAAACACGTATGGAGAGAACCATGCCTCGTTATAACATTTTTTATTCCGAACAGCATTGCCGTAATTTCATCTCCGGTCGTGAACCTGTGCTTAAAGCCGTAGAATGTGTGCAAAAGAGATTCCATCGAGGATTCTTCGATGAATCGCGAAGGTGAAGGCGTCATTTTTTCGAGGACAATTGAAATACTATTCAGTATCTGGGAAACCCTGCCATAGGCGAGAGAAGAAGCGATAAGCCCCACAACCTCCCGATCAAGAGGATCATCATAATTATAGAGAAACTCCAGTGGATCGGGATGTACAAACTCGCGCCTGTTGTACTTTTCGTAGAGATGCTCAAGTGTTTCTTCCGAAATCGGTGGTGACATATCAGTATTCACCTGTTTATTTGAGCTTTTCCAGCTCTCTGGCGATAGACTCCAGGCGAGGCCTTATATTGATGTCGTGCACATCAATGTAGCGAATGATTCCATCCTTATCAATTATGAAAATTGCCCTTTCCGCCGTTCCATCGGAACGCAGTACTCCATAACTGTCAGCTATCCCACCGTGAGGCCAGAAGTCGGAGAGAACGGGAAACCATAATTTTCCCATCTGATTCGTCCACGAAAACAGGGTCGGGATATTGTCCACCGTAATTCCGAGGAGTATGGCGTCATTTTTATCAAATATTCCCTTTACAATATTGTAGCCGGGCCACTGGTCTGAACAGACGGGTGTCCATGCGGCAGGGACAAAGGACAGAACAACATTCTTTTTCCCAAGGTACTGGCCAAGGGAAATCTTGTCCCCGGAAACCGCGGGTAGTGTAAAATTGGGGGCACTATCACCCACCCGCACCTTCAAAACACTGTCCGTGGGCTTGAGCTTCCCTGGATTGTAGATGTTATCCTTAAAAGCATCTGAAAGGCCGAAGGAAGCTGTATGTAAAAAAAAGACCAACATTATTCCTGACAGTATTATGAGACAGCTTCTTTTTTGCATTTTGCACCCCTTTCTCAATTTTCCGATAATCTTTTGTATCTCATGGGCAAAGTCCGTCTCCGGGTGTGGATCTCCTAATCGAAAGATACTGTAGAGGTTTCTACTCTACCCGAAGTTACTCCTTCAAAGTATTCCAGGTTTCTCTTTGAAGGAAGCTGCCTTCTACATTAGCTTCCATCTCGTTAAACATCTTCAGTGGGACGGCAAACGTGAACATATCCCTGCCCAGCTGCCTTCTTATATTTCTTCTTGCAGTTATATCGGTAAGACCGATTGTCGCTCGCGGGTTTTCACTTTCAGCCTCCCTGTACGATAAAATGCCGATAGTCTGGCATCCTGCAGCATAGGGAATTATCACATTTTCAAAACTTCCCCTCCCATAATTGGCCAGAATTACCAGTGCGGAAAGCTGGTCGGGGTTGGCTAAAAAGACGATGATGACAGGCTCTTCTCTGTTTAGATCAATATCTTTCAAGGGTTTAAAGATAACATATTGTGCCGGGACATCAGTAATCGGCAGAGACTCGACGAACTTTTTTACCAGTTCAGGGGATTTTATATACCGTTCACCATGCAGAGCTTCGTTTAACAGACCATTTCCAATAAAATTGCAGATTTTTTCGGCCGCCATTTTGCGCATTCCGCTTATATTATTTCCCGTTGATAAAAACCGGTAGAATTCCTCTATGCCGCCAGGGACATTCACGTATTGATTTCCAAATCCTAAGCCCACGCCTCCGCCCCAACATCCGAAGGTTTTCCTGTCAAATACGGCAGTCTGTCCTTTAGCTGCGCGTGCAAAGAGAGACATTACACATCCCCATCTCCCCTGTTTAAATTGGAGCGCGTCTTGTGGTTTTTTGTCCGACCAGATGATAGCAACGGGATTGAATTTGAGATTGAGGGCGGATGCCATGTTACTTTCCATACCAAATATTCTCCAGCAAGAATTTGTTGTAGTAAATTCAATTACCAATCACTTCCAACACGTCCTGTCACCGGAAGAACGTGTGATCATCCCCGATGACATCCGGCAGAATATTTTGTAAGCATCCGATATTCGATTAACCGCCCGCTGTCTGTGGGAAGGCGGTATTGCCATATAAATATTCCACTTTTTCTTTATGTTTCATTTCTTCATTGGCCATCTTGAGGAGCATTTCTTTTGCTTCACCGTTCGGGTGCAGATCAGCAAGGGCTTTGTAAAAATTGTATGACAGGAGTTCTCTGTGAGCAGCCACAAGATATACATCCTTGCTCTCCATGTCCTTTTTTATGTCCGGTTCTTCCAGATACTCGGCTATTTTGTAATCGACGACATCAGTCAACCGCAATGAATCCGGTCCGAGCTGGCCGCTACGGTAATTGACCAGAAACTCCTTGTGCTTTTGCTCCTGGCCTGCGAGAAACTTCAGTGTGTCCTTAACACTTTCATCCTCAATCCTGGCATAAAGGCCCATATAGAAACCATATGCTTCTTCTTCTCTTTCTATTGCAATATCAATAAGACTTCCTAATTTTTTATCTTGCATATCCTGGCCTCCTTGTATTTCCTCCATTATTAATTCAAAATTGCATATGAGATATTATAAGGTTGGTGCTGATTTCTTGCAATATTATATAAAAGCTCATGAGAAATCAACACTCTTTCGATGTAATCGGGATAGTCACCGGTTACCACAATTACAAAGACATGACACATTTTGTCCTCATCTAATGATATCTTTTTGTCAGGAACTACTTAAACAGTTTCTTATAGTTACTATATCCTTCTTTTTCCAAATTTTCTTTCGGAATAAATTTAAGAGAAGCAGAGTTGATGCAATATCTGAGGCCAGTAGGTTCTGGACCATCATTAAAGGCATGCCCAAGATGTGAATCAGCATTTTTGCTTCTCACTTCTGTTCTAACCGGAAACAAACTTTTGTCTTCTTTTTCTAAGACAACATCAGGTTCAATTGGCTTTGTAAAACTTGGCCAGCCGGTCTTAGAATCATATTTATCAAGTGAACTGAAAAGAGGCTCACCGGATACGATATCAACATAGATTCCATCTTTTTTATTATTCCAGTATTCATTATTAAATGGTCTTTCAGTGCCGTTTTCCTGAGTGACTTTATATTGCAAAGGCGTTAACTCCTCTTCAAGTTCTTTGCCGGATGGCTTCTTGAAATGGGATTTGGCGGTATTCATGTCATCGCCCCATATCTTCTTGAGATATTGGTCACGCCCTGAACTATGTCTGTAGTACTTATATTTAAAAGGATTTTCTTTGTAGTAGTCTTGATGATATTTTTCTGCCTCATAAAATTTGGAATATTTAAGCACTTCAACAACTACAGGGTTTTCATATCTTCCCGACTTATCAAGATTCTCTTTCGAAATTTCTGCTAAATGTTTCTGTTCATCGCTATGGTAAAAAATCGCGGATTTATACTGAGAACCTCTATCTACAAAGGATCCTCCTGCATCCGTTGGATCAATTTGTCTCCAATAAACATCAAGCAACTCCTGATAAGTTATTTTATCCGGATCATATGTAATCTGAATTGCCTCAAGATGCCCCGTACCTCCCGAAGATACTTCTTCATAGGTTGGGTTTATCTTATGGCCGCCCGTATAACCTGATATTACTTCAATAACACCGTCAAGTTTTTCAAATGGATATTCCATGCACCAGAAACATCCTCCTGCAAAAGTAGCCTTTTCAACTTTTTCATTTTGTTTGCTCATAGCAATATTCTCCCTGTCCTTATATGCGCTGGCATTCAAGGGACCACCTAAAATAAAGGATAGAATAATAATCAGAACGATTTTTCTCATAATAAGTCCTCCAAGAGAGAATGGGAGGTCACATTTTCAATATTAAATATGTGCCCTGTCAAAAGGAGGTCATGCATATGCAAATACTTAACATTTAAGATGTGGTTCCCCGCTCCCTTTTTCTTGACTTCGGAAATAGCAGGACCCAGGCTGACAGCAATATCAAAGCATTCCAACCAGAAAAAATCCCGATAGTAAATTAAGAAGCATTATTGAAAGCGTTACACGGCCGGACCACCGGTGTATCAATCGTATATTTACTACCTTTCTCCTGACCTTAAGCTGCATAATTCCCATTGTGTATGTGAACGAGACGGCGAGGATTGTGACAATACCCAGATATGTATGCGGCACAGCAAAATGCTCGCCTGTATCCCGGGAAACCATATATAGCACCGCCATAAACCCGAGAAGGACGCACGCAACCCCCGCGGAGCCAAGCTGTCGGTGAACGCGAAGCCACCACCTCTTCTTTCTCGCAGACATTGCTATGGTAACACCGGTAACCATTGAGAACAATCCCGCCAACATAAAACCTGCATGGATTTTAAGCATATCCCGGTTACCTGTCTTTGATCTCTAATGTTATAGAATTGTTTTACTTGCCAATGAGAAGTTCTTTTGTCTTGGATCCGAAATAATTACATTTGGCCTCAACTTTCAGTGTATCCCCCTCTTTTGCTTCTACGTTATAAGTGTACGTAAAGGTAGAAGGGTCTGGCTGGCTCTTGTATTCATATGTCTCAAAGGGCTTTCCGTTTTTTGTGATCGTTATTTTCTTAATATAATGTTTCTGGGGATTTGATACGGAGTGAGAAATGGTTACGCTTAATATGTTGGAATCTGAATCATAATTCAATGTTACGTCACCTGGGCCATGTGCGTAAGTCGCTGCAGGGCAAAAGAAGATTGCCAGAAAGCATAAAAGCATGCAGAAGATATACGCTTTAGGAGATACTTTATTAAAAGACATGCGGTTTCCTTTGCCCCTTGTTTGTTTTAAAAATGACATTTGATATGTTCCTCCTTCTTGTATTATTTTAGCTTTAATATTTACTTATGGTGAAAAGGCAAGAATTAGCCGCCCGTGACCACATTTATCTATTGTATGCCTAAAAAAGATTTTTTTATTCTGCGCCTCCCTCCTTTAATCCGGACAGCCGAAGGATCATCTTCAGAAATTGGTCGGCCTCCTTGACGCCACCAAGTTTGGAGTAAAAAACCTGGTGAGTCCCATCATCATTGATTTTGACTCCTATAAAGTATGGGGTTCTGACCTCTCCCAGAATAGTGTGTATGGTAAAATCCCCATCTGCGAAAAGGGGAAAAGGAACATCGTAAGTCTTCCTGAATACTTCTACTTCATAGGAAGAATTTCCAGCGCCGATGCCTATCAACTTGATTTTACCTTTCAGATTCGGACTATCTTCTATCATGCGGTATAGTTCGTTCACTATGGGCGCATCACCCTGGCAGTGAGGACAGTACATACTGAAAATCTCAATTATTACCACTCTCGCCCTGATCTCGGGTATTTTGAAGAAACCGGAAGCGTGAAGGCCGAGGTAGCTTCTATCGCTGTGTTTTAAGGGTATGACGAGCTTTATTTCAGGCAGGACGGCGTCTTTGACAGGTGGTGATTTAGCGGCCAGAACAGGAGAATTGAATATCAAAGCACATAAGGCAACGGCTATGAAGTGTGTTAAAATTCTTTTCATTATTTTCATCCCCTTTCTCAATCTCACCTGCCTGTCTGCGTGCAACGCACAGGCCGGCAATGGGAGGGCGATTGCATAAAACGATACGCTTCAAGTGACAGGGCAATGAATAAAGATTATCAGGGACTAACCCCCGTCAAGGCCTCCTCTTTCCTTTTCACGAAACCAGCCTGCCGGGTCGGAAAGGTAGAACTTCATGTCTGTCAAAGCGGCATGGTGCCCTCTCTCTTCGGTGACCATTTTTCTGATGAATTCTTGCTCCAAGGGAGCGGTGGCCGTTGTGAGTTGTTTCTGATAAAACTCAACGGATCTCATCTCGAAGTCAATTCCTGTATCAAGCGCTTCCAGGTCGCTTGTATCCGCGATGATCTTTGGCCCATGTTTTTTGGCTATATTTCTAAATAGATCACCTAAATCAGCATGCCTTATTTTAAGCTTCTTCCATTCCCCGGACCAGGCTTGTTCGCCGCTCAGGGTTTCATATATAGACCTGATACGATCCACGTGCACATCTTCATCTTCCATCAGTGTTTGAAATATCTCTTTTCCCATGTCGTTTTTACAGCTCGAAACGGCACGCTGGTAAAAAGATCTTCCCCTTTCCTCCATTTCGAGGGCAGTGGAAAGCATCTTCATTGCTCTTTCTAAATCTTCTTTCATGTCATCTTCCTCCATCATCACAGACAATCAAATAACGGGGATTCGGCTATCTCTCAATTTTTGCACCCGGTTTCAGTACACCATCCGCGACAAGTGGCAGAACTTTATCGACACGGAAGAAAACAACATATTTTGATTCGTTATTGTACTTTATCGCGAAAATAGGGTATCTCTTCTTTCTCAGTTTCTCAATTAAATCAGAGTTTTCTTCCTCTTTAATCTTTGTGAGGAAAAGTCTTTTCCCCCCGAAACCACCACCCTTCTCCACAAAATAATATGCCGCGTGAGGGTTGGATTGCAGGTTGTTATGGGTCAAATGACCTGACATGAGAAACGCGGCCGTACCGTCATCCATCATTGTCGGTCTCGACAGGGCTGCCACGTTTACATTGCCTTCAGAATCAGCCGTCGCAAACACACCGAATCCCTTTGTATTGTCAAAATATTCAGCTAAATCCATAAAAATCTCCTTTTAATCCACAGATTTCGCAGACTACATGGATTACCCTAATCACCTGAAATGCGATGCGAAAGCTGTAGGGTTTAATTCCCCGCTGCTTGCGGCGGGGTAGTCAATTCAGTTTTTCCACAGACCATGCAGGTTGCAGTATTCGCGGACCGTAATCTGGCCGCCTTCAACATGAAACTCGGCTTCCGGCGCGTCTCCCGGTTTCAGGAACTGCCTGTACGCCTTTCCATCTGAAATGATCTCTATCCACTCGATGTAATGTTTTTCCTCCATCGGATGGGGAACGTCACCAACTTTTACTTTTATGACGCCCGCCGCAACCTCTTTCACTGGAACATGTTTTTCCCTGGCCGCGTCAACGGTATTCTCCTTGAAAAGTTTCATCGGCTGGTTGCAGCATACGAGCTCACCTTTGCCCTCATGCAGCATCTCCACAATATTTCCACAAACCTCACATTTATATATCTGAAGTTTCTCTGTCATGGCTTTTATACCTCCTTATTTTTACTTTCTTTTAAGGTTTCCAGACCTTCCATACTTTTCCTGCCAGCTCCGGCCCCGGTTTAAGGGTCGGTTTACCCGGCGTCCAGCCGGAAGGCATAACCTCTCCCGTCTCACGGACATGCTGGAAAGCCTGTACCTGTCGAATTGTTTCTCCTACATTTCTGCCTACCGGAGGGGTCAGAACCTCCATGGCCTGTATGACGCCATCGGGATCCATAATAAATCGTCCGCGAACGTTTACTCCCGCGTCTTCATCATAGACTCCGTAGATTCTTCCCACTTTGCCCCCTGCGTCGGATAACATGGGGTAGGGGACTCCCCCCTCTATCATCTTGGACAGTTCCTCTTCCTGCCAGATTTTATGACTGAAAACGCTGTCCACGCTCATGGAAAACACCTCAACACCCAATTTCTTGAATTCTTCATAACGGGCGGCAACTGCCGTCAATTCTGTCGGTCAGACAAAGGTAAAGTCACCCGGGTAGAAACAGAGCAGGACCCATTTGCCCAGATAATCAGAGAGTTTAATTTTCTTAAATGTTCCCTCATAAAACGCCGGGGCCGTAAAATCCGGGGCTTTTTTCCCAATTTGAATCATGGTTCCCACCTCCTTTTTCTTAATTTCTTCTTTGTTTGTGTGTTCTTCAGAGACCGACTCGCCTACCACGGCTCCAGTCGGCCTGCCACAGCCAATGCCTTCTTCAGCCATATCACCTGCCTCCGTTCTTTCATCCTCTATTCAAATCCAACAAATTTTTCTTTACTTACTCCGCACACAGGGCACTCTTCCGGCAATACCCCATCGGAGACATAGCCACAGACCTCGCACACATAGTATGTGGTTTCCCTTTCCTCCATGACATGATTCATCGCCTCTTTGTATAGCCTTGCGTGGACTTCCTCTACATCCTGGGACTGGCTGAAATATAAAGCTGCGGTTTTATCTCCGACTTCCTCTGCACGTTTTACGAAATTACCGTATGCAACTCCCGCAACCCGGGTTTCGGACTCAAAACTGTCTGCAAGATTTTCTTCAGTACTCTTGACCTCCCTGAGTAGATGAAGGGCCCTCTTGCCGTGAATCTCTTCAGAAAATGAGATTACCCTGAAAAGCCTGGCCAGTTGCGAGTAACCCTCCTGCTCTGCCTTTTCCGCAAAGATCTTGAGTCTCAAAGCAGCCTTTGACTCACCGGTATATGCCTGATGCATGGCATCCTTGATTTTGTCATCCATAACATCTCGCTCTCTGGGGACACGATCCCGATTTGATAAACCCAAATAATCGTATCTTCACCATCTGGCTAATAATTATCCGCCCGCACCTCAAAATAGGCCTGAGGGTGGTCACAGGCCGGGCACTTCTGAGGGGGTTCCGTACCTTCGTGCACGTACCCGCAGTTGAGGCATCTCCACGTTATCACTTTATCTTTTTTGAAAACCTTTCCCTCTTCGATGTTTTTGAGAAGGGCCAAATATCTTCTCTCGTGCTCTTTCTCCGCTACTGCTATCTTTCTGAACACCTCCGCAATCTCGGAGAAACCTTCTTCATCGGCCACGCTTGCAAATTCCGGGTACATTTCAGTCCACTCGTAATGCTCCCCCTCTGCGGCCGCTTTCAGATTGGCAGGAGTGTCGCCTATTACCCCAGCCGGGAAACTACCCGTAATTTCGACCTCTCCTCCCTGGAGGAATTTAAACTCCCTTTCAGCATGTTCCTTTTCATTTGCAGCTGACTCCAGAAAGATGGCGGCAATCTGTTCATAGCCCTCTTTTTTAGCCTTTGAGGCAAAATAGGTGTAACGGTTTCTCGCCTGTGATTCGCCGGCAAAGGCGGCCAGCAAATTCTTTTCTGTCTTACTCCCTTTTAATCCCATTGTTTAATCCTCCTTCTCAAATTCATCTTTGGCTGCCCCGCAGATCGGGCATGTCCAGTCATCGGGCAGATCCTCAAACTTCGTTCCAGGCTCAATGCCCTCATCCGGGTCACCTTTTTTAGGGTCGTAAACATAGCCGCATATTGTGCAAACATACTTATCCATCTTGCATCCTCCCTTTTTCTTGACGCTGATTTATTCTTCAGTCCCAATGTAATGCGGCGCGTTCTTTGGCGCCTTGCCGCCTTTGATTGTATGGTAATAGGCATAGGTCATCGGGTTTTTGTCTGACAGAATATCTCCGTCTACGACTCTGCCCAGAAACATAGTATGGCTGCCGATATCCATCTGATTTACCAGTTCACATTCCAAAAAAGCCGCGGTGGAATCCAAAATTATCGGAGCGCCATTCTGGCCTGTTCTGAAATTGATCCCCTTGAATTTGTCAATATCCCGACCGGACTTGAATCCGAAATTGCCGATGAGGGTCATGGGGGCATCCTCCGACACAATCGAAAGAGTGAAAATTTTACTGTTCTCTATAAATTCATGTGTCAGATTATCATGATTCACGCATACCGCTATAGTTGCAGGCTCTGAAGTTGCCTGAATAACGGAGTTTACAATCTGACCATTAAATTTATTGTCTTTCCCGGATGTCAATATATACATCCCATAACTGATTTTATGCAGAGCTTGTACGTTCATAAATTATTCCCCTTTCTTTGTATGGGAACATGACTCGATCCCGACATGTCGGGACTAAATCGGGTCATGTTCACGGATGCAATCAAATAAAGTTGTTCTCTTTATGTTTTCCAGCGATAGCCGCAGCCAGATCATCCAGAGCCTTAAAATCATCTTCTGAAGGCATCCCCTTGCAAAGTACGGGGTCTATGACCTCCACTTTGAGATTGGGGACCATTCCGGCGAGTGTTTCCACGGTTTTCCCTCCCCATCCATAAGAGCCGATGATGGAAAGAAATTTTGTTTTGGGCCGGAGGGCGTTTGCTAGCAATGCGGCATAAGCAGCGTAAGGATGGGGGCCTGCCAGGATCGTGGGGGTTCCAATGACGACTGTAGCCGCGTCAACCAGGGCCATGGCAAGCTTTCCTATATCGGTTACGGTCAGATCGAACTGCTCGACCCCGACGCCCCTTTCCACAAGAGCCGAGACAAAATAATTGACCATCTGCCTTGTGCTTCCATGCATTGATACATAAGGCAGGACCACTGTGTTCCGCGGAGGGCCGAGTATCCAGTCACGGTAGGCATCAATAATAAGTGCCGGGCGTGGAAATATTTGTCCATGACTCGGCGCGATCATTTCTATGTCGTAAGGCGCGAGTTTCTCCAGGTTCTTTGCGATCACGTTCCGGAAGGGCATCATGATCTCAGCAAAGTAACGCTTGGCGGCCTCATAGACGCGTCCTTCATCGGTGACAAAAAGATCGGTTGTTGCAATATGGGAACCGAAAAAATCACAGCTGAAAAGAATCTTGTCTTCTTCGAGCCAGGTTACCATAGTCTCAGGCCAGTGAACCCAGGGAGTATGGATAAACTTCAGGGTCTTGTCACCAAGAGACAGGGTCTCCCCGTCTTCGACGGTTATGAAAGATTCTCCGGGTATCCGCAGAAGATCGATAAGCATCCCCTTTGCTTTGGGTGTAGATATCAGCTTTGCGTCGGGGTATTTTTCAAGAACCTGCGGAATTGTTCCGGAGTGATCCTGCTCGGCATGGTGCGAAATGATGTAATCGATCCTGGTTACACCCTCAAGCTGTGACAGGAGTTCCCCGGCCATGGCAGGATCAACTGAATCCAGCAGAACGGTCTTCTCGCTCCCTTCAATAAGATAGGCGTTATAGCTCGTTCCGTCCGGGAGGGGGACAAGAGAGTCGAACAGACGCCTGTCCCAGTCCACAGAACCCATCCAGTAGATACGGTCTTTGATTTTTCTTGCTTTCATGCTGTGCCTCCTCCAGATCCCAAAGGTTAGAATGCCGCCATTATATTTCGAGGATTATGATAAACACATATTCATCAGTTGTCAAAGATTTTACGCCGTTAATCACAGTGTTCCAACATCCGGATTATCTTCACCGAAGATTTCATCGGGTTCCCCATGACATTTTTCCTGGGGTTGCTCCGTCCTTCCTGTTTTATGTGTATATAGTGTTTATGGTTTGTCTGAACTATATGTCATCTTATAAAGTTCTGCCTTGACTTATGTTAAGGGTGAGTAATATTTTTTGACAGTGAATTTAATCAAACAGCCTTGCCGCGTCAAAGTAATAACGCGCTCTGAATTCGATGCGGTAGTCATTCTGCTTTTCGCCGAATTCTGAGTTGTCAGGCCCTGCGAGAAGGGCGGCCTTCAGCCGCAATTCGAGGTTTGTAATCCCTGCATAAAGAATCTCGGGAGAAAGAGAGTAACTTTTATCATTGATGTTGTAGACGCATGTGATCGACGGTGTGAAATAGAGGATGTCAAATGGTTCTTTCTGTGAGACGCGCAGGTACGTATAGTCTCTCATGGGATTCGGCCTTCCATAACTGCCTTCGATCATTGTATTTGCCTTCTTCAGGAGTGTATCATTGCCTGACGTAACATATGCATTATAGCCGTTGTCCACGAGTCCGGAAAATCCCTCCATCTCCTCTTCAGTGAATCCCGCTGCGTTCCGGTAATATTCACA
>CAZSYH010000034.1:0-20519 GCA_964610735.1 uncultured Syntrophaceae bacterium
AAGCGCTTGGCGTGTCCATAGAAGTCTCGGAATTTGCCCAGGTCAACGGTGCCGTGGGGGCCGCTATATTGGCGGTGAGGCTATAGATTTCTGCCTAAAGTTGAAGGCCCGGTCATATCAAACCAGCTCATGATTGCCAGCCAGGCCATAGTCATGGCCCTCTTCAGAACCCCCTTTTTCATCTTGAATCATGATGCTGGTTTCTCTTGACATTTCAAGGTTTTCTGCTAAGTATGTTGCAGTCTTAACAAAAAAAAGGTGCCATACATCAACCAACAAATGATCTTTTCTTCCTAAACAAAAAAGGGCCTGAAAATGGCAGATAATCACAAAAACCCCGTATCTCTTAACCAGAGGCGGGGTTTTTTGTTATGGTTAAGGCAAGGATGATGGCGTCGCAAAAAGTCTTATTAGCTTGTCATTTCGAGTGAAACGAGAAATCTTTAACCCGTAACATGCTTAAAAGATAAGATTTCTCCCCATGGTCGAAATGACATATTCATCGAATTTGACTTTTTACGAGACCATCAAGCATAATCAACAACTGATTCTTGAAAAGTAAAAATGATAAATAAGACCAACATAACCCCATACCACGCCAAATACTTTGCCTACGAACTGACAAAGCGCAGTTCGTCTAACAGCATTGAAAAGCTTGCCTCATCTCTTCTCGATGCACAGGTTGATCTAAATCCGCATCAGGTAGAGGCGGCTTTATTTGCGTTCAGTTCTCCTCTTTCCAAGGGTGCGATACTGGCAGATGAGGTAGGATTAGGAAAGACTATCGAAGCAGGGATGATTATTTCTCAAAAGTGGGCGGAGCGGAAAAGAAAGATCCTGATCATCGTACCGTCTAATCTTCGTAAACAGTGGAATCAGGAATTGCTGGACAAGTTCTTTATCCCTTCACTTCTACTGGAGACATCCTCCTTTAATCAGGAAATAAAAAGGGGTAATTTGAACCCCCTTGTCCAGGATGAAATTGTAATTTGCTCATACCATTTCGCACGGGCAAAAGAGCCTTATATCTCTCAAATAGAATGGGATTTAGTAGTGATTGACGAAGCCCATCGTTTGCGGAATGTCTACAAACCGACAAACAAGATTGCCAATGCCATCAAAAGGGCTGTAGCCCATGCACCCAAAATTCTTTTGACGGCAACACCGCTTCAGAACTCCCTTCTGGAACTGTACGGCCTGGTCAGTATTATTGATGACTATACCTTCGGAGATATCAAGAGCTATAAAAATCAATTCACGCGGATTACCGGTGACGATACTTTTTATGATCTCAAAGAACGACTCAAACCTGTATGCAAGAGGACACTGCGCAGACAGGTCCTGGAATATATAAAATTCACAAACAGAACGGCTGTTACACAGGAATTTTTTCCCACCCCGGAAGAACAACAGCTCTACGATCTTGTTTCATCCTATCTGCAGCGTGATAACCTCTATGCCCTTCCTTCAAGTCAGCGGTCGTTGATGACCTTGATTCTCAGGAAACTCCTGGCGTCATCAACCTTTGCTATTGCTGGGACATTAGAGGGCTTGGCTTATAAACTGGAAAATGAGTTGATACGAAACAATCAGCAGGAAGAAATAAAAGCAACCATTTCCGAAGATTTTGAAACCTATGAAGAAGTAGATGATGAATGGCGGGATGAGGAAGAAAATGGAGAGGAATCTCCTGATGCTGAAGAAAGACAGTACACCGCCGAAGAGATAAAAGAAATTGAGAAAGAAATTCATGACCTGAGAGAATTTCACAAGTTAGCACGCTCCATCATGCGTAATGCAAAAGGCGGGGTTCTGCTAACGGCCCTGAAAAATGGTTTTGCAGAAGCAGAGCGATTGGGGGCGAATAAAAAAGCCCTCATATTTACCGAATCGCGTCGCACACAGACCTACCTGCAGGAAATTCTCGAAAAATCTGAGTATACAGGGAAGGTCGTCTTATTCAACGGCACCAATGCTGATCCAGGATCAGGTAAAATCTACCAAAACTGGCTCGCCAAAAATCAAGGCACTGATCGGGTAACCGGATCAAAAACAGCCGACAAAAGGGCCGCAATCGTTGATTATTTCAAAGATGAAGCAATTGTTATGATAGCCACTGAAGCAGCCGCGGAAGGACTCAACCTGCAGTTCTGTTCGTTGGTTGTCAATTATGACCTTCCGTGGAACCCACAGCGTATCGAGCAGAGGATAGGCAGATGTCACCGATACGGCCAGAAATATGACGTCGTGGTTGTCAACTTCCTCAATAAAAAGAACGCTGCGGATCAGCGCGTCTACGAGCTCCTATCGGAAAAATTCCAATTATTCAGCGGTGTGTTCGGGGCGAGTGACGAGGTTTTGGGAAGCATTGAATCAGGCGTTGATTTTGAAAAGCGTATTGCCCAAATATATCAAAATTGCCGAACGCCTGAAGAGATACAGATAGCATTTGATCAGTTGCAAGCAGAACTGGACGGGCAGATCGAAGACCGATTCAAGACAACACGTCAAAAGCTGCTGGAATCTTTTGATGAAGAAGTGCATGAAAAGTTACGCGTCAATCTCCGGGAAAGCCGTGAGTATTTGAATAAATATGAAAACTGGCTCTGGCAGATTACACGATTTTACCTCGATTCGTATGCCCGCTTTGACGGAGGGGAGCACTCCTTTACCCTGATTAAAAATCCGTTCCCGAATGAAATAATACACCCCGGCCCATACAGGATCGGCAAGAACATCGAAGATGCCAATATCTATAGGGTCGGTCATCCATTAGCCCAGCGCATTATTGCTCGATGTAAAGAAAAAGAACTGCCGGAAATCGAACTTGTATTCAATTATTCAGGAACACCAACCAAGATATCTATATTGGAACCGCTCATTGGAAAGTCCGGCTTGCTTTCTGCTATGAATTTGACAATCACATCCTTTGAAACGGAAGATTATGTGATACTATCCGGCGTATGCGATAACGGTATGGAGTTGGATGAAGAACAATGTACGCGTCTTTTATCGGTACCTGTAAAAAACGAAGAACCGGTTAACGGCTCATTGAATAATACAATCCTGGATGATATTCAAAAAAAGAAAAAATCAGAAATTATAGATGATATTGCAATCCAAAATGCTGGTTACTTCGAAGAGGAGATGGACAAGCTCGATAAATGGGCGGAAGACAGAAGAACTTCTCTGAAACTGATTCTCAAAGAGTTTGATGATCAGATCAAGGAATACAAACGGAACGCCCGCACTGCCAACAATCTCCCGGATAAACTGGTTGCACAGAAAAAAATACGCGATTTGGAAAAGAAGCGGGATGCCGCGTGGCGTGAGTACGACATTGCCGGAAGAGAGATTGAAAAACAGAAAGACGATCTGATAGATATGATAGAAAAAAAGCTGAAACAGCAAATAACAGTGGAAAACCTGTTTACCATTCAATGGAAGGTAACGTAGGAGATGACTATGGCGGATATCGAAAAGCTCGATCTTAAGAGCAAAAACATCACCGATGAGCAGAAAGCAAAACTGAAGGAGCTGTTCCCGGAGGTCCTCACAGAAGGTAAAATCGACTTTGAAAAGCTATGTTTGACCCTCGGCGATGAGATAGATGAGGGAGAAGAACGTTTCGGCATGACATGGCCGGGGAAACGCGACTGTTTCAAAGTCATTCAGGAACCCAGCATCGGGACATTGAAACCTTGCAGGGAAGAGAGCGTTGACTTTGACACAACGGAGAACCTCTTTATCGAAGGCGATAATCTGGAAGTGCTCAAACTGCTTCAAAAGTCTTATTACGGCAAGGTCAAGATGATCTATATCGATCCGCCCTACAACACCGGCAATGAATTCATCTATCCCGACAAATATTCTGAATCGCTGGAGACCTATCTGTCCTACACCGGGCAGATTGATGATGAGGGGAGGAAATTTTCAACCAATACGGAAACAGATGGCCGGTTTCATTCCAAGTGGTTGAATATGATGTATCCGAGGTTGTTTCTGGCGAAAAATCTGTTGAGGGAAGATGGAGCTATATTTATCAGTATTGATGATAATGAAGTATATAATCTGCGTAAGATATGTGATGAAGTTTTTGGCGAGGAAAACTATCGAAATGAATGCGTAATTAGAAGGGGAGCAAAGTCAGTTCAAGCACAGTTTGAGACATGGGATAAACTCGGAAGTGGATTTGAACGAATTATCATCTATTCTAAACGTTCCGATTATCGATTTCCAAAGCAACTAAGAAGACTTGATGAGGTTAAACAAGGTTCATGGAACAATCATTGGCGGGGTACTGAGAGACCAACCATGAGATACAAACTGTTCGGAATTATACCAAGTAGTGGCCAATGGCGTTGGGGTAAAGAAAGAAGTTTTGCCGCTATTGAGAACTACAAAAAATTATTACTTGAACTGAATGTAGCGGAAGAATCCATCACACAAGAACAGATAGATGAGTATTATACGAGAAAATTTGATGATGGTGACGATTTAGATTTTCTTCGTCTCTCATCGAATAGCAAACCTGAACATTACGTTCCTCCAACTGATTCTACCTTACTCAACGATATCTGGTTTGATTTACCAATATCAAGCTCAAAGGAGGTTCGGGCTCTTTTCGATAAGAAAAAAATATTTGACAATCCCAAACCCACTGCATTGATAAAGCGAATGCTGGCTTTCGGGAGTGGAAAAGACATCATCCTTGATTTCTTCTCTGGCTCCTGCACCACTACTCATGCTGTCTTGGATCTAAATAAAGAAGATGGCGGCAATCGCAAGTTTATCATGGTGCAATTACCAGAACCTACTGACGAAAATTCCGAAGCCCACAACGCTGGTTACAAAACCATATCGGACATCGGCAAAGAACGCATCCGCAGGGTTATAAAGAAAATCAACAAAGAAAAAGAAGGCGACCTGGATTTTGGAGAGACAAAACGAGATCTTGGCTTCAAAGTATTCAAGCTCGACAAATCCAATTTCAAGATATGGGACGGCGCTGTTGATACCAAACCCATTCATGAACAACTCGAATTTGCCATTGACCACATCGACCCGAACAGCAAGGAAGAAGACATCCTCTATGAGATTCTCCTTAAATCGGGATTTGAACTGACGACCCCGATAGAAGAACTTACCCTTGAAGGCAAAAAGGTTTATTCCGTCGCTGAAGGTGCTCTCCTCATCTGCCTTGAAATGAATTTGACCAAAGAGCTTATCCGCGCAATCGCGAAGATGGAGCCGCAGAGAGTCGTCTGCCTGGATTCGGGATTTGAGGGTAACGACCAGTTAAAAACAAATGCCGTGCAGATAATGAAAACCTCTGATGTTGAAAGCTTCAGGACAGTATGATGATGAAATTTAAATTTGACGCGAAGCAGCAATATCAACTTGAAGGAATACAGGCAGTGGTTGATCTGTTTGACGGTCAGCCGCTGCACAAGGGTTCATTTGAACTTACTGTTGAGGAAAGTTTTATGAACGTTTCTCAGGTTCTTACTCACCTCGGAATCGGCAATAACATTGCACTGACGAAAAATGAGGTTACTGATAATCTAAACAGGGTCCAACGACGAAACAACATTGCCCGCCAGACCGACATTGCAACACAAGGGATGAACTTTGCCGTTGAAATGGAAACCGGTACCGGCAAGACCTATGTCTATCTGCGCACCATTTTTGAATTGAATGCCAAATACGGGTTCAAGAAGTTTATTATCGTGGTTCCATCGGTGGCCATACGGGAAGGGGTCCTGAAATCAATTGACATGATGAAGGAACATTTCCAGGAGCTCTACAACAATATCCCCTTTGATCACTTCGTTTACGATTCAAAGAGAGTAAACGCGCTTCGTGGTTTTGCCGCTGCCAATCAAATGCAGATTATGATCATAAACATCGACTCCTTCAACAAGAAGTCAAACAATATTATCCATGACCTTCGCGATACAATGGGAGGCAGGAGACCGATAGAGTACATACAGGCCACCAATCCCATCGTGATTATGGACGAACCGCAGAATATGGAAAGCGCAATAGCAAAGGAAGCGATAGCATCTTTACACCCCCTCTGCACCCTGCGATATTCGGCGACCCACAGAGATCGGTATAACCTTATCTATCAAGTGGGTCCGATTGATGCCTTTCAGATGCGCCTGGTAAAGAAGATATCCGTTGCACCCGTCCTTGCCGAAAACAATGCAAACTCGGCATTTATCAAAGTAAATACGATTACAAACAAAAATGGCAGATTTGCCGCCAACCTCACTATCCATAAACAATCCGGCGACGGCCCCAAAACCGCGAAAGTCACAGTCAAACAGGATGATGACCTGTTTATGAAATCTAATGAACGGGAAATGTACCGGAATGGGTTTATTCTTACTGAAATCAATGCGCGACCGGGCATGGAATATGTGAAATTCTCCAATGGAATCCGACTCAGCCTTGGAGAAGAACAGGGTGGTTTCCGGGATGATATTATCAGAGAGCAGCTACGCGAAACAATAAAGGCACACTTCGAAAAAGAAGCGCAGGTTAAGGGCATGGGGATCAAGGTCCTTTCCCTGTTTTTCATCGATAGGGTTGCAAATTATCGTGTATATACAGACAGTGGTTACGTAAACGGCCCCTATGCCGAATGGTTTGAGGATTTATATACCGAAGTTGCCGAAGAATACCGCACACTCTTTAATAAAGAGATCCTCCCCGCCGACACAGTTCACAATGGATATTTTTCCAAAGATAAAAAGGGTGACAAAGGAAAGTTTACCGATACAACAGGAAAAGCCGCAAAAGATGAGGATACTTACAGCCTCATAATGAGAGACAAAGAGCGGCTCCTGAGTCTTGATAATCTGCTGAAATTCATCTTTTCACACTCTGCGCTTCGCGAAGGCTGGGACAACCCGAATGTATTTCAGATATGCACACTCAGTAATTCGACATCCGCAATAAAAAAACGGCAGGAGATAGGCCGGGGCATGCGGCTTCCGGTAAATCAGGATGGCGAGCGCGTACATGATGAATACATCAATAATCTCGTTGTCGTGGCAAATGAAAGCTACGATGATTTTGCCGCCTCGCTTCAGAAAGAGTTTGAAGAGGATTGCGGAGTCGTCTTTGGGAAACTTCCAATAGATGCCTTTGTCGGTATCAAGTTCACGCGGGATGACGTGGAAGTTGAAATAGATGAAACGTTATCTGGAAAGATCTGGAATACAATAAAAGAACAGAATCTTATCGGAGATGATGGATTCATAAAAAAGGAATTCAATGTCGCCGTTGAGAATATGACCTTTGAGGTCGATGAAGAATTCAAACCGATAAAACTTGAAATAGTAAAAACAGTCGAAAAGTATCAGATTGAGAACCACATCGAGGACCACAGCAAGAAAATAAAAGGCAAACTCAACGAAAAGGTACTACTTGATCCAGAGTTTGAGAAATTCTGGAACGCCATTAACACCAAGACCATCTATTCAGTTAACTACTCCACCCAGGATCTTATCGAGAAGACATCAGCGGCTATATCGGCAATGGATAAGATAGAGCCGCCGAAAATCCGGTCATCTTTGGCTGATATTGATGTAACCCAAAAAGGAGTAACGGCAACACTTGTAAGAACACCGATGACCTCTTATGTGGCACGATTTACCCGCGTTCCTGATATCCTCACGTATGTCCAGGGAAAAACCGAATTAACGAGACGCACGATCTATGAAATTCTCATCAAATCGAAACGGCTGGATGACTTTCAGATAAACCCACAGCAATTCATGGATGCCGTTGTAAAAGAGATACATTCTGTTCTCAATTACATGATCATTGAGGGTATTAAATATGAAAAGCTTGAAGGTATCTCTTATGAAATGTCGAGACTGAGGGACGATGCCCATAAATTGAACTTTTCCAGAGAACGCATAGTTCCAACAGAGAAATCGATCTACGATTATATCCTGTACGACTCGGGTGTTGAGAAAAAGTTCGCTGAGGGTTTGGAAGCATTAAAAGACGTAAAATATTTCATAAAGCTGCCAGGATGGTTTCAGGTTCCAACACCTATTGGCAACTATAATCCTGACTGGGCAATATTAAGGAAAAACGGCGATATCGTTTATATGATACGGGAGACAAAGGCCACAAAAGACCAGATGCAACTGCGCGGCTTTGAAACCGCAAAAATCAAGTGCGGGGCAAGGCATTTTGAGACAATCGGCGTTGACTATGATGTGGCAATTTCTGTGAATGATCTTTAAAGCAACAATAAATCGCCCCGCCCACAAGTCGGGGCATCTAAAGGGAAATAGTTAATTGGGGGGAATAGCCTATTTTCGAAACGCGTTGCGAACCGCCGGATGGTCTCCGGCAACCTTTATTACGTGTGCATGCGAACAGTATACATACTATAATCTCTCTTCTCCAGAAAACAGGTATGCTGCCCGGAATATCCCATCATGTGAAACGAGGGAATGAAAAAAAAGGGTGGACTCCCTGAAGAAAAAATTACCAGTTACCAAATCACAGGATATTTAAAAAGGCGGATATCATTACAAAGATGATTATATCCATGTCCGCATAATCACTTGTTCTGAATATTCGATAAGGAGAAATAAAATGGCCCTGTTACCAAACTACAAAGACATTGTAGACCTTATCAAAAAGGGTTCGACGATTGAAGCACAGGAAAAAATAATGGAATTAAGAGAAGGTGCTCTTGCTCTTCAGGAAGAGAACCTGGAATTGAAATCAAAAATTAAAGAGTTGGAAGAAAAATTGGCCAAAAAGGAAGAAGTAGTTTGGGAACAACCTTTCTATTGGGTAAATAAGGGCGATTTGAAAGATGGCCCTTATTGCCAAAAGTGTTATGACTCTGAAGGCAAACTAATCAGATTACAGACTATGGAAAGGGGCGCTTGGCGCTGCGCTTCCTGTGATATTTTATTCTTCGAAGATTCTTATAATCCAGGTGGTAGCAGTATAAAACCAAGATTTCGATAAATGATTGCCTTTTTATAACCTGACACTGGGGAAGGACGGTTAAATGCTGTAGCATTTCCCGCCTCTCAGTTTCACATTAGCCTAAGAAAGACAAGAATATGCTTTCTGTATTCGTAGACGAAACCAGCGATTCGAAGTTCAAAGACTACTTTGGGCTTTGCGTGGCGACCATTAATAGTACGTTCTACTCAAAGGTAAAGGCGGAATTTCAGCAGATTCTGCTTAGATACGGATGGGATCCAGCAGTCGAGTTCAAGGGATCTTTTCTGTTCTCTGCAAAGCAAGGTGACACGAATATTCCGGTAGAGGACAGGGTCGCTATTGCCCAAGATCTGATTTCCCTCAACAAGAGTGAGGTGAATGCCCGGATGAAATTTCATTATTTCGCAAAGGATTCCACTGACCAGAGGGTAGATTACTTGAGATTCCTACCAACCCTCCTCAAAAAGGCGTTGCCCAAGGCGCAAGAGAAGGGCGGCAAGAACTTGGTTTCGGTGCATTATGATCAACGATCCGATATCTCACCTAAAGATATCCGTGAGGCAATCACTCCAACTCTTGAGGCACGCGGCTACTACCTTTTCGAAGATGTGGTGATGGTAGTCAGTAGGTTCGACACGGTAGGAATTCTCTATGCGGATATTGTCGGATACCTTCAAGCGAGGGTGCAGACTATCAGTAATGACGCGGAGCTGTTCGAAAATATTGAACGGGAACACTGGGAGACCAACGGGAAGCTAAAGAAGCTGCGATCCTCGACAAAGATTCTGCGTGGGATCAAGGCTCTAAAGCTCTACAAGGTAAAAGGCTAACGAAAGGTTCCAGCCGACAAAAAGCCGCACCGCACAGTTCAACCGTTATGTTTTTAGGGAGGCATAGATATGTTCATAAAAAAGTTATTCGGAAATGGTTCTAATACCGAGAGTTTGCCTTTTAAGGTGATTGAGCTGGAGCAAGGTACGCAACTATGGTTAAATTGGAGACATTCGGGAATAGGTGCGTCTGATGCTTCTACAATAATGGGAGAGAATAGGTTTAAATCTCCTGATGAGCTTTTGCATGAGAAAAAATATAAAATTGATACAAAACCGAATGAAAAAATGCGCAAAGGAACAGAGCTTGAACCAAAAGCTCGATCTTTGTATCAAAAAAATACTAAAAAAGAAGTACAGCCAATTTGCATACAATCCAATTCTTACTCTTGGCTAAAGGCTAGCCTAGATGGTATCAGTAACGATTATGAAACTTTAGTAGAAATCAAATGTGGCCAATCAGCATACTGGCAAGCTGCCAAGAGTATTGTTCCCGATTATTACTTTGGTCAACTCCAGCACCTGCTAATGGTAACAGGCCTTAATTCACTGGATTATTGGTGTTATTGGCCAGGGGAAAAAGGTATTCTGATCAAGGTAAACAGGGATAATTCATATATTAAGAGACTATTCAAACAAGAAGAAATATTCTATCAGTCCATGAAAAACCTCTAACCTTGTTGTTGCAGGGGCCGGCTCGACCCTCGCAGTCCCTAAGCAGCCCGTTCTGTGTAGGAAATAAGAAGCAATGGATACACAAAAGAAATATAATTCTGTTATGAATGAACAAGACAATCTGCGAACTAATTCTGACCTTTACCAGCACATTCTTGCGGTATTAAATGAGCAACCAGGGCTAAAGGCACGGGAAATAGCTACACAACTTGATATAGATAAAAAGCATATAAACAACGCTTTATATGGAAGCATCAGAGATAAATGTATACAAGATGATAAGTATTGTTGGTATTTAAATAAAGATGCGCCAAATCTCGATAAAAACAAGAAAACTGTTGTTTCAAAAACCGCATTGTCAAATCTTAGTCGTTATTATTTAGCATGTCTTGGACAAGATGATGAAGGGGGAATTAGTGTCTTTGCGGATAGTAGGTACGATTTAGATTATGTTGAGTTAGACTCTTTACCGCATGCTAGTAATGAAAATTTATTTAAAACCCAAGGGGCACAAAACTTATTCGGGAAAATAAGAAAAGATCGTGGCAGAATGGAAATATATTTTGGCTATCCAACCACTTTAAAAAAAGTCAAGTCTAAAAAAAGCAACTGGGAAGGGTTGTTTGTAGAACCGATATTATTGTTTCCAATTGAAGTAAACGATGGAATTTTCAAAATAAGTCACGGGTTCCCCATTTTTAATCTTTCTGTCCTTAAACGTTTTACTAACGCAGAACGCGAACAACTGATGGATGAGTTAGTACAACTTGAAGAAGAACTTAATCTTAATTCAGAAGATGAAATACCAGAATTGGACGACTTGGTGCAAAAATTAAATTACATCCGACCTGAATGGCCATGGAAAGAGCTAATTAATCCTGATGAATTGCCCACAGATCCACCTCTTAGAAACATACCAGAAGAAGGCATTTATAATCGAGCCGTTTTTATTATCGGAGAACGCTCACCTTTTACACAAGGACTTGAATCTGAACTGAAAGCACTATCAGAAGTGCAACCCGATGTATATGAAAACACTGCCCTCGGGCAGTGGGTAAAAGGAGATATTCATAAAAAAGAAAGAGAGGAAAGCTTACCTCTTTTGGAAGTTTTGCCACTAAATTCTGAACAGCGGCAAGCTATCCAACATTCTTTAGAAAATCCGCTAACCATTATTACGGGACCGCCTGGTACGGGAAAATCACAAGTAGTAACTAATTTGCTTATAAATGCTGCGTGGCAAGGAAAAAAAGTCTTGTTTGCCAGTAAAAACAATAAGGCGGTAGATGTTGTAGAAATAAGAGTAAACAATTTGGGTAGGCGTCCTATATTATTGCGCATGGGGTCTGGTCAATATCATGCCAAATTAGCAGAGTATTTAATGGGATTATTAACATCAACCTCCTCAGAACATGATCAAGAAGAATTCGATCTTGATAAGCAACGCTACAAGCAACTAGAAGAGAGGTTTTTACAATTAGCTGAAAAGGAAACTTCGTTAATCCGTCTACGCAATGAAACTGATGAATTAGATCAAGCTATAGAAAAAATTCGTAAAGATATTTCTCCGAAAGCATTTGACCAACTAAAAAGTATAAATCAAAAACAGTTTCAGACTAATATTAGTGTTTTTAAAAAAGCTTTAAGTAGAGCAAACAAAGACAAACAAGGGTTTCTGGCAGGTTTGTTTTGGAATTTCCTTAAGAAAAAACGTTATGAAAAACTGCAACTTGAAGTTGAAAGCATTCAATCTATTGTTTCAAAATTTGAAATAAATTTACCTACAAAAAGTGTAAATGATGAGACCATCCAAAACTGGGTAGATTTTTCAAAAATCCTCAATATATGTTTGTATTTTGCGCAAACCACACAAGAATATATTTTATCTCTTAAATCTTTACGGGAAGCAAAACCTTTGGAACAAATTTCAAAAGAAAAAGTTTTTTTGATGAAAGATATGGCGGCTAATGCAGAAAATTTGTGGAAGGGATGGCTACGCTTACAACCGGCCAGATTATCTAACGAAGACAGAAATCTATTGAGCAATTATAATGCGTTATTAAAAATGGTTATTGATACGGGTAGTGATTTGTATACAAAACTTGGAAAAAAGATTTATCGAGAATATTCAAATCTCTCAAAAAAAGTGGCATACCTCCTGCCAGCTTGGGCTATTACATCTCTATCTGCACGCGGAAGGATCCCTTTTGACGCAGGTTATTTTGATATTGTCGTTTTTGATGAAGCGAGCCAATGTGATATAGCTTCAGCCCTGCCTCTTTTGTATAGAGCAAAACAAGCGGTGATAATTGGAGACCCAAAACAATTAAGGCATATTAGTGGTTTACAAAAAGGGCAAGATCAGCAACTTTTAGGGAAATATGACCTTATTCCTGAATATGCACAATGGGCATATTCATACAACTCATTATTTGATTTAGCGTCTGGGCTTGTATCTAAAAACGATATAATCAACTTAAGAGATCACCACAGATCACATTCGGAAATTATAGAATTTTCAAATCAAGAATTTTACGAAGGTAATTTAAGAGTAGCTACAAACTACGATTGCTTAAAATTTGTTGATTCTGAAAAAAACGGAATACGCTGGGTTAATGTAATCGGTTCAGTCAAAAGACCTTCTACCGGTGGTGCTGTAAATGAAATAGAAGCAAAATCAGTAGTTAAAGAAATAGAAAAACTTGTTAATGAAAGAAATTACAAAGGCTCAATTGGTGTTGTAACTCCATTTAGAGCACAAGCAAATTTGATTCGTAAAATCGTAAATGATAATGGCACCCTACAAAGCAAATTAATAAATCATGATTTTCTTGTAGATACGGTTCATAAATTTCAAGGAGATGAAAGAGATGTAATGATATTTTCCCCTGTAATTTCTAAAAATATGCCTGAAGGGGCTTTAGGGTTCATGAGAAATAATGGAAACCTATTTAATGTTGCTATTACGAGAGCAAGGGCAATGTTATTGGTTGTTGGAGACCAAAGCGCGATTATTAAATGTAAAGTTTCGTATTTAGAAAATTTTGTAAAGTATACTCAGCAGTTAGAAAGTACAACCAAAAAGAAAATCAGTCATTCAGTTCAAGATTTAGGAGAAGAATATCCAACAGTAACCCATCCAGAGCGAGTCTCAGAATGGGAGCATATTTTATACGAAGCATTATATAGTGCTGGCATTAAAGCCATCCCGCAGTATCAAATTGAAAAATATACTCTTGATTTGGCATTATTTGACGGAGACAGAAATCTTGATATAGAAGTTGACGGAGAACGCTATCACAAAAATTGGACAGGGGAGCTTTGCAGGCGAGACCAAATTAGGAATCAAAGATTATTCGAGTTGGGTTGGGATGTTAAAAGATTTTGGGTTTATGAAATACGAGATGATATTTATGCTTGTGTTGAAAGAATAAAACAATGGACGAATGATTGAGGAATCACATAACAAATCGTTGCACTGGATTTTTACTCCGCTGCGCTCCGCAAAAACCAGTGAGTTCAAACGTTAGAGTGCTTGAAAAAAATTGGGGAGAATAATTAAATGACTCATGATCTCGCAGGTACATATTGCAGTTGTATGGAGGATGTGAAGCGTCGTCTCGCGGTTGTAAATACCATAGCGAAGAGGAGTCTAACCATTGGCAGTGAGGATTTCGATTACGAATTCGTCGCCTTACAGCTCAGAAAGTCTCTAGAACTTATAGCGTTCGCTTCGATGACTGCGAACAAAAAGCTCTATGCAAAAGCTCACGCAAATTTTGCTAATCACTGGAAGTCAAAGACTATGTTGAGTAGCCTTGATCGAATTCATCCTGGATTTTATCCACAACCAATATTTCTTGACCATGTAAAAGAGTCCGGCGCTAAACACTTTGATCATGTCAAAGATGGATACCTCACAAAAGATGACTTTGTCACTCTCTATGATCTATGCAGTGAGGTTTTGCATACCTGGAATCCCTTCACAAGTAAGAAAGGATATATCGACTTCAAGCGAAGCGTTTCTGAATGGTCGCAGAGAATAACGCGTCTTCTTAAATTGCATCTAATGCGTTTTGTAGACCGTGATGAAGTATGGGTAGTAGAAATGGAATCCGATCCTGACAAAAAAGTACGTGCTTTTATATCAGCACCAATTGCATAAGCCATCTCTAACGTTTGCATAAGCCGACGGCTATCGCCGCGGCTTATGCTCGTGTACAGCTTCAATCAAAAGCGGATGGTGATTTATAAATAACGTAGAAACCAGATAGGTATTGAGAACAGTGGCGGATAAAGACATATGTTAGGGTAATATAGGGGCGCTTCCCATATTTCCTTCGGATTTTCTCTTCGCAGGTTGGTGCAGAAGATATTTGACACGGATCGGCCGAAAGCCTCCCTTGCCAAGATTGGGACCGGACCCACGGGAAGGCTACATACTTAATATGTAGGATGGCAGGGGCCTTGATATAAACATAGGAGGTATTCATTGAATGAAAGCCACACTATTTAAAGAAGTTGGATATTCTCTATCAACGCTTATTGACAATATTGACATGGGCATCATTGGACTTCCCGATATTCAGCGGCCTTTTGTTTGGAAAGCGGCAAAAGTTCGAGATCTTTTTGATTCCATGTATAAAGGCTTTCCTGTGGGCTATCTACTTTTCTGGGCAAATGGCCTGGAAAACGGACATAGGCAGATAGGAGTGGACAAGAAACAAAAAGTGCCTGATCTTCTAATCATCGATGGACAGCAACGGCTCACCGCGCTCTATTCTGTCATGAAAAATGTTCCAATTGTAAGGCAAGACTATACACAGCAAAAGATAATGATTTCATTTCGCCCGAAAGATCAAGTGTTTGATGTCACTGATGCTGCCATCATTAAAGACCCTGAGTGCATAGCAGATATAAGTGTAATTTGGTCGGATGATTTAGGACTCCATTTCTTCATAGTTGAATTTATTGAAAAATTGCGCCAGAATAGAGAAGTATCAAAAGAAGAAGAAAAGCAAATCGCTGAGACCATCAACCAGCTTTATAACTTAAGAGGCTATCCTTTTACTGCGCTTGAGTTATCTCGCGCTATAAACGAAGAACAGGTTTCCGAAGTCTTTGTCAGGATTAATAGCAAGGGGGTTACACTAAATCAGGCTGACTTTATTCTTACCTTAATGTCGGTCTTCTGGGACGAGGGACGCAAGCAGTTAGAAGAATTTTGCCGTACAGCAAAACAGCCTTCCATTGGTGAGGCCTCTTCTTTTAATTACTTCATACAGCCAGCGCCTGATCAATTACTGCGCGTATCGGTTGGCCTTGGATTCAGACGAGCAAGGCTGCAATATGTATATTCAATATTACGCGGTAAAGATCTTGAAACCGAACAATTTTCCGAAGAGAAACGAATTGAACAATTTGACGTATTAAAAAATGCGCAGGCGGAAGTCCTTAATTTGCAGAATTGGTCTGAGTTCTTTAAAACACTTATGCAAGCCGGGTTTCACGGGTCATCGATGATCAGCTCTCAAGCGGCTTTGCTGTATGCTTACGTTTTATTTCTTGTTGGAAAGAAGGATTTTCTGCTTGGCGCGCGCGACCTGCGCAATATAATAGCGCGTTGGTTTTTCATGTCTTCTTTGACTGCCCGATACAGCTCATCGCCGGAGACGACGATGGAGGCAGACCTCGCGCGGTTAAGATCAATTAAAAATGGTGACGATTTTATAAGGACTTTGGATCAAATTATTTTTGACACACTCACAGAAGACTTCTGGAATATCACTCTCCCTAATAGCCTGTCCACATCTTCTGCACGAAGCCCGTCGCTCTTCGCTTATTACGCGGCTTTAAATCTGCTTGATGCCCAGGTACTTTTTTCACAAATGAAAGTTTCCAAATTGATTGATCCTGCTCTTAAAGCGAAAAAATCAGCCATTGAGCGGCATCACTTATTTCCCAAGAACTATCTCAAAGAAAAACTGAAGATCACGGAACTTCGCGATACGAATCAGATTGCTAATTATGCTCTCGTAGAATGGACTGACAATATAGACATTTCTGATGAAGCTCCTTCCAAATATTTACCCAGGTATCTTGAAAGACTCGGTGAGCATGAGCGTAAGCGGATGTATTACTGGCATGCACTTCCAGAAGGCTGGGAAAACATGGAATATGAAGATTTCCTGATAAGCCGCCGGAAGGCCATCGCCAATGTGATTCGTGATGGGTTTGAAAGATTATGTCAAAAGGATTCTTAAGTGTTATGATTTGCAGAGTTTGTAATGAAGGTGCCAAATGAAAAAGAAAGAATTTACAAGAACTTATTAAACTAGGCAACTTCCCCGAAAAAAAAGAGGGTTTATTTGAGATGAGAGAGAAGCAAAATCATATTGAAGAATTATGGACTCAACCGGAGTCGCGGCGTCTTGAATTCAAGGAACAATTCCCCGGGGGGAAACAGTTAGCAAAAACTTCTATTGCCTTTTCGAATGGTGGGGGAGGCAAAATCGTATTTGGAGTAAGGAACGATCCCCGCGAAGTTGTCGGTATTGCTAATGATAAACTCTTCAAGCTCGAAGAGCGCATTGCAAATCATATTTTAGACAACTGTGAACCGGCTATTGTGCCTGAGATTTATATTCAGGCTGTAGAAGGCAAAACCCTTCTCGTTGTTGAGATCTTTTCAGGGCCAGATAAACCATATTACATTAAATCCCAGGGTAAAGATAACGGCGTTTACATACGAGTGGGCTCGACGACCAGACAGGCATCGCAGGAAATGATTCAAACATTGGAACTTCGCAGGCGAAACATTTCCTTTGATGCTCTTCCCGTATATGACGCCTCCATTGCGGAAGTCTCTCTCGATACATTTAAGGCGGATTATACAAAAACGACCGGACGAACTCTCAATGAGGAACGTCTGACAAATCTGGGATTATTGCATGATGAGCGAAGCCATATTCTTCCGACACACGGGGCTGTTCTCTTGTCGGGATCGCCTATTCGAAAACGGTATTTCCCCTATGCGAAAATAGAGTGCGCGCGTTTCAAAGGCACGGACACAGGCGTGTTTCTGGATCAGATGACAATAAATGGTCCGATCCATGCGACTGTAGAACCCTGTCTTTCCTTTATCAAAAAGAACATAGCGCTATCCGCTGAAATCGGTGAGGTGTATCGAGAAGAGCGATGGGAATATCCTCTTGAAGCTGTTCGGGAAGCGATTACAAACGCCGTTATTCACCGTGATTATTCGGTTCTTGGAAATGACACAAGGGTTGCAATTTTTGATGACATGCTTGAAATTACAAGTCCCGGACAGTTGCCGGAGACCCTTTCCGTGGAAGAGCTGGGAACGGGAAGATCGGAAATCAGAAACCGCGTTCTGGCGCCTATCTTCAAAGATCTTAATTTGATTGAGGCGTGGGGTACAGGATTTCAGAGAATGCGAAAGGCACTTGAAAAATACCCCGAGGTTGACCTGATCCTCCAGGAGGTTGGGTATGCGTTTCAGGTTCAGTTCAGAAAAAGGATGGTGGACCGGACAAGTACCGGACAAGTACCGGACAAGTACCGGACAAGCATTTTGCAGGATGCGGATAAGATAAAACTCCTCAAATATTGCCGTGAAGCCAGGCTACTAAAGGAAATGATGAGGTTTATGAAACTGAAGCACCGTGAGACCTTTATGAATAATTATTTACGTCCGCTCCTTGAGGTAAATTGTATCGCCATGACCATACCGGACAAGCCGAACAATCCGTCACAACAATATATAATAACGCAGGCAGGAGAAGCATTGTTAAATAAATGAGTGTGCCCATAACCATGAGTGATTATATGCTTTCGTTTTTGCGGTTTTGTTGTGGGAAGAGTGCCCCGGAGGCTTATTAATGAAAATCTGAAAGAATTAGAAAGAATTAGGGACAGCGCCCTTTTTATTAACAATTTAATATAATTATGGAATTAATCAAAATTTTTCATCAAGCATTACAATTCTGGTTCATCATCCCGCTCGTTTTTATAATCCTCTTTATTAAAACTCGTTTTTTTAAAGGGTGTTTCGGAGAATTTATAGTCAATGACGCTATCACAGCATCTCTGGATAAGAATGAATATCATTTATTGAAAAACGTGACTCTGCCAACTGAAGACGGCACAACCCAGATTGATCATATAATTGTTTCTGAATTTGGAATATTTGTTGTCGAGACAAAAAACATGAAAGGATGGATATTCGGCGGGCAACAACAAAAAACATGGACTCAACAAATTTATAAGCAAAAATACAAATTCCAAAATCCTCTTCACCAGAATTACAAACATACAAAAACATTAGAAAACGCCCTCAACATAGATGGGGCAAAAATATTTTCAGTAATAGTCTTTCTTGGCAAGAATATGTTCAAGACCCCAATGCCTGAAAACGTAACCGACTCAGCAGGTTACATTAATTACATAAGATCAAAGAAGAGGACACTATTCTCAAGGCCAGAACTGAATGAAATAATAGCTAAAATTGAATCCGGCAAATTACAATCTTCTTTGAAAACAAATAGGGAACATGTAAGACATGTAAAATCAATTATCAGTGAGAAGAAAAATAATAACGATAAGATATGCCCTAAATGTGGACATAAAATGATATTGAGAACAGCGAAAAAAGGGAAATACAAAGGTCAAAACTTCTGGGGTTGCACAAATTTTCCAAAGTGTAGAACAATTGAAGCTGTGTTAAATGAAAACTTAGCATTAGGGCCTGAAAACACAGAACGAGGCAATTAGAAAAATCTGGGGGTCACAAGGGGGCAGGTCTACGTTTGACCCTTGTTGATGCTTGCCAATTGTATTCTCAAACAAACAGGTCAATTCAACTTATTTTTGTTACAGGAAGTTACAAACAGCCCCTATCATCAGAAAAATGGCCCTCCTAAAAACGCACCTTTCATCCTGCATTCAATGATATGGACCGATCAGCCACGGTGAAGCTTTGTATTTGCTATACGTAACATATCCCGCCTTACCCAGTGCTTCTTTACGCAAGCGTATTATCAGATTGAGAAATCACGAGACATTCTATATATAGATAGCTATGAAAGTGAAGGCTATATATCAACCGGATCAATCAACACAATGTGAACGGCCTTTGTTTATGGTTCCGGTTTCTGCAGGGTTTCCTTCCCCCGCGGAAGACTATATAGAAGGCAATCTGGATCTGAACAAATACCTTATCAAGCATCCTGCCGCGACATTTTTTGTGAAGGTAACCGGGAGCTCCATGATCGATGCGGGGATACACGATGGAGATATACTGATTGTGGATCGTTCTATAAAACCTGCCAACAAGAAGGTTGTCATAGCAGTAGTTAATGGCGAATTAACCGTAAGAAGAATTCGGGTAACAAAGGGCAAGGTTGTTTTGGTATCTGAGAACAAAGATTACAAACCCCTTCAGGTCGATGAGGAAATGGGCTTTGAAGTATGGGGTGTTGTAACCAATGTAATCCATCCCCTTTAATCCTATAGGAATGATGATGTCCCCCACGTTTGCACTCGTAGATTGTAATAATTTTTATGTTTCCTGTGAGCGGGTATTTAACCCCGGGCTTACAGGAAAACCCGTAGTGGTCCTTTCCAATAATGATGGCTGTGTTATCGCCAGATCAAATGAGGCCAAAGCACTGGGTATCAGCATGGGTATTCCTGTATTCAAGATACAGGATATGATCAAGGCACATGGGGTTCACGTCTATTCATCCAATTATGCCCTCTATGGCGATATGTCACAGAGGATAGTGGAAATCTTCTCGGATTTTACTCCCGATGTTGAACTGTATTCTATCGACGAAGCCTTTCTGGATCTGTCTGGTTTCGAGAGAGGCAGTCTTACCCAGTATGGAAATTCCATCAGGTCCACCGTGAAACAATGGACAGGCGTCCCTGTTTCTGTCGGGATTGCGGAAACCAAGACACTTGCCAAGGTCGCCAACCACATAGCCAAAACGTCTGAAAAGG
>CAZSYH010000035.1:0-4983 GCA_964610735.1 uncultured Syntrophaceae bacterium
TCGGCGCTGTTCCCGTCTTTTCAGGAAAATCATTTCCCGCCAATGCCCGGGCAATTTCAAAAAGCCGCCTTTTATTCTTTCCCAGGGAAAAATTCATAAATCTCATAACAAACAATCCATCCCTTACAATGAGCATCCTGGCAGTCCTATCAATGCGACTTCGTGAATTTACCATTCAGGTAGAAAATCTTTCCCTGAAGGAAATTCCTGGGCGTCTGGCCGCTTATCTGCTCTATCTATCGGAAGAACAGGGGAAAAAGGATTTTATAAAGCTGAACATTTCGAAACTGCAGCTTGCCAACATTCTGGGTACAGGTCCGGAATCATTGTCAAGGGCTCTGGGGAACATGGAGAACAGAAAGCTTGTCGAGGCAGAAGGGACCAATATCAGGCTGGTTGACCGCGGCGCATTGGAATCGCTCGCTGAGGATGGTAAGATGAAAGAGTCTTGGGGGTCGCTTATGTCATGTGGGGAAAATAGCAGCAGGGCTCGATAGTCTAGCCTGACAGTGCCGGGGATTATTCTTGACAGGTTTTTCCAGATACTCCATAATCGCCGAACTGCAATAAAACACGTATGACTAAAAACAATCAAATATTGAAAGGATACAGAAATGACGAAAGAAGAGGTTATTGAAATGATTTCTGACGTAAAACACCCCGCAATAGATCATTCTTTACTCGATTTAGGGATTGTAAAAGATGTTAGAGTTGAAGATGATAAAGTAAAAATTACATTTTCCTTACCCTTTCCCCAGGTACCTATTACAGATATGCTTGTAAACTCAATTGATCAACTCTTGCAATCAAATGGAGTTAATGCCGATTATGATTTTACATTAATGGATGAAAAAGAAAAAGCCGAGTTTCTTCGTATGGAAGAAGAAGCCTGGAGGGGATAACCCGGGGGGAACGGGGTTAGTCCCTGACAGGGAGCAAAATAAAAAACCGGCCTGACCATTGATGAATTGGGATAATTATGCTTGAACATATTGGAATAACAATCAACGAGGAAAACGATATACAGGCTTTCTACAAGGATCTGCTTGGCCTGAAAGAGGTACAGAAATTCGATCTTTACAAGGATCTATCTGAAAAGTTGTTCGGGATCAGCAATGCGGTTTCCGTTACGCATCTCTCCGGCGATGATCTTTTCTTGGAATTATTTCTGACAGACAGAAAGCAGGATCCTGTTTACAATCATATCTGCGTTTCTGTTCAGGACAGGGACTCTTTTATAAGAAAGGCAGAATCCAAGGGGTTCCCCATTACACAGATAAGAAGAGAATCAAGAGATGACCTTTTATTTATAAGAGACAATTCCGGTAATATATTTGAGATAAAGAGCCGGTAAGCTACCCGAATTCCTCTGGACTTCACCGTTAGTATTCGCATGCACCCAACAAACAGTCTGATACCCGCTTGACAACCGGGGGTAGAGTAATTATATATTAGAGCCGGAATATATTATAATTCTTATATAGAGGCAGATATGAGTGATGTGGATTACGAAAAGATTTCGGGTTTCTTTAAGACATTAGGAAATGCCACCAGATTGAGAATAGTGAGAGAACTCGCGAAGGGTGAAAAATGTGTGGGGACCGTGAAAGACTGTGTGCATGCAAGCCAGGCAAATATCTCACAGCATCTTACAATACTTAAAGTGCAGGGCATTGTCGATTGTCGCAAGGAAAAGAATATGAGATGTTACTACCTCAAAAGGCCTGAACTTATGAAGGGTATTCTGGGCCTGGTAGAGGATGAAGAGCATGAAAGAGGTGTCAAATAAGGGTGAATAATTTGACAGATATAGAGTCCTTATTCTATGATTTTATCAACAAAAAAAGAAGATAACCAGGAGGTAAAAGATGGGAGAATTTGTAGATAGTCCGGATAGTCCGGTTATTGTGACGGACAGCAACATTGATGAAGCGATAGCTAAGTACCCGTTTCTGCTTGTTGATTGCTGGGCCGAGTGGTGTGGTCCGTGTAAGATGATGGGCCCGGTTCTTGATAAACTCGCGAAAGAGCATCAGGGAGATATCGTGTTCGCTAAGCTTGATGTGGACAGCAATAACGCGACCGCGGCGAAGTTCGGTATCCGTTCCATACCGGATCTTCTGGTATTCAAGGACGGGAAGAAGGTGGGAGATATCATCGGTTCCATGCCGGAGAGTCTGTTGATGGGGAAGATCAGCGCGTACAGATAATAGAAAGTAGAGAGGGGCTTAGTTAATGATTGAAAATCTTTTCGGGAATCCGGACGCGTATCTCCATGGCGCGTTTTACATGGCTGTTCTCGCCGCTTATCTTGGAGGTGTATTAGCCAGTTTTACGCCCTGCGTCTACCCGGTCATTCCTATTACTGTCGCTTATATAGGCGCACGCAGCAGTTCTTCCAGGACAAAGGGTTTTCTACTTTCCATAATTTATGTTCTTGGTATGGCAGCGGTATATACTGCTCTGGGTGGTTTTGCCGCACTGACAGGAAAATTGTTCGGCCAGCTCCAGACTAATCCATGGGTGTTTCTTATAATAGCCAATATATGTATTCTTATGGGGCTTTCCATGTTGGGGGTCTTTATGCTTTCAATCCCGATGCCGCAGTTTCTGACAGGACTTAGGCCGGGTGAGAAAAGCGGAGGATTCGTCGGAAGTTTCCTTGTGGGGGCAGTGTCGGGAATCATAATAGGTCCCTGTACAACGCCGGTGCTCGCCGTTCTGCTGAGTCTGATTGCTGCCAGGCAGAGCGCGGTTTTCGGAATGAGTCTTATGTTTGTCTTTGCCATAGGCATGGGGACACTGCTTGTTATTGTAGGGACTTTTTCCGGTCTTCTCTCAAGTATTCCCAGGTCAGGGGTGTGGATGACGAGGATTAACAAGGTATTTGGATGGATACTGATAGGTATGGGAGAATATTTCTTACTCAAAGCGGGAGGGATGTTATGGCTTTAAAGGGTAGGCGTGGACATAAAATTTGGTTTCTTTTGATTGTGATCTGTTTTGCATCTATTGTAATGCTTACATCTTCTCCTGCCTTTTGTTCGCAGGAGCAGAATGCATGGGGACCGCGCATTAGAGAGCTGGCGCCCGATTTTGTCTTGAAGGATATGGATGGAAAAGAGATCAGACTTGCCGATTATCGAGGAAAGGTTGTTCTCCTTGCCTTCAGTACGACGTGGTGTCCGCATTGCAAGAAAATGCCGCCTTATCTGAACGAGTTGCTTGGTACGTATGGTGACCGTGGACTTGTGATGTTCAATATAGATATCCAGGAACCCCTTAAGAAGGTGCAAGCCTTCGCGAACAAATATGACATCAAATATGGAGTATTACTTGATGAAAAGGCAACGGCGGCAAAGGCTTATAATGTGAGGGGTGTCCCATCCCTTATACTGGTTGACAAAGAGGGGACCATTGTCTGCAGGCAGTGCCAGTCAGTTGATGTGCTGTTGGGGAAGTTGTTGCCGGCGGCTAATTAATCGTATATGGAAGGCGTCTCAATATGGCGTGTGTAAGAGTGAAATTGTCTTGATATCTTATTTTCCGGGGTATATATAACTCGGGTTATAAGTTGGAGGTTGACAGAATGTACTGGGAAAAAGAGACTGAGACAATGCTGAGGGACAGGCTGGAAGGGCTTCAGCTTGCGAGACTGAAGAAAAGCGTGGAAAAGGCCTCTGCCTCCGTTTTTTATGGAGATTTGTTCAAAAAGACAGGTCTTGATTCGAACGGGATAAGGTCTCTGGAAGATATAAGAAAGATTCCTCTTACAACGAAAGATAATCTCAGAGAACACTGGCCCTACGGATTTCTCGCTGTTCCCAAGGATGAACTGGTGAGGATGCATTCATCTTCCGGGACAACCGGCAGGGCGACAGTTATATTTCATACGATTGACGATATAAAGGAGTGGACGAATATAGTGGCCCGTTCTATGTACATGACGGGCATGCGCAGGGGTGACGTATTTCAGAACATGATGACCTATGGTCTCTTTACCGGCGGGCTGGGATTTCACTATGGCGCGGAAAAACTGGGTGCACTGGTTATTCCCGCAGGAGCGGGTAACAGTAAACGGCAGATACAGCTTATGCAGGATTTTGGGACAACGGTAATACATATTATCCCGAGTTACGCGCTTCACCTGTTCTCAGTTTTTGAAGAGATGGGAATTGATCCCAGGAACGACACGCAGCTTCGGATTGCCTTTCTGGGTGCGGAGCCCCATTCGGAAAAGACAAGGGAAAAGATAGAAGAGTTTTATGGTATCAAGGCATACAACTCATACGGGTTGTCTGAGATGGATGGCCCGGGTGTAGCCTTTGAATGCCAGCGCCAGAACGGGATGCATGTCTGGGAAGATAACTTTATTGTTGAGATAATTAATCCGGACACGCTTGAGCCTGTTTCAGAGGGCGAAGAGGGGGAGCTTGTGTTGACGACCCTTTTGAGAGATGGGATGCCCATACTGCGATACAGGACGAAAGATCTCACGCGTATTATTCCGGGGCCGTGCGAATGCGGCAGGACACACGCCCGGATAGAGAGAATAAAGGGAAGAACCGACGATATGCTGATCCTGAAGGGAGTCAATATATTCCCAATTCAGATAGAGAAAAAACTGATGGATATACAAGGTGTTGGAACAAATTTCCTGATTATTCTGGAGAGAAAGGGTTTCAATGATCACATGATAGTCAGGGTTGAAGTAGAGAAGGAGTTTTTCTCCGGAGACCTGAAGCAGCTTGAAGATCTGAGACGAAGGATTATTGAGGACTTGAAGAGTGATATTCTGATAACCCCGAAAGTAGAACTTGTTGAGCCCGGCAGTCTTCCCAAGAGCGAGGGGAAGGCGGTAAGGGTTATTGACAATAGAGAGGAATAAAAAGAATGGTGGCCTATCAACTTTCTGTATTTGCGGAAAACAAGCCGGGCAGGCTGGCGAAGGTTACCGGCATTCTGAAAAAAGGCAAGATCAAC
>CAZSYH010000035.1:5083-20022 GCA_964610735.1 uncultured Syntrophaceae bacterium
CAAGCCGGGCAGGCTGGCGAAGGTTACCGGCATTCTGAAAAAAGGCAAGATCAACGTACGTGCCATTACGATATCCACCTCCGACGTCTTTGGGGTGATTAATTTGATTGTGGATGATCCGGAGGGCGCGCGCTCTATCCTGGAGGATGGGGGCCTGACTGTAAGCATGAAAGAGGTTGTCGCGGTTGTGATTGAGGACAGGCCGGGTGGGCTCGACAAACTGGTTCAACTTCTTCTTGAGGAGGACATCAATATTGAGAACGCCTATGGTTTTGTCCTGGAAAGCCGCGAGAAGGCGGTTTTCGTGGTAGATGTGGATCAGATGGAGAAGACCCAGAAGGTATTGAAAGATGCGGGACTCGAGACATTAGACGCGCAGGCGCTTTCCGCTATAGAACCCTTTCACTACATGAAATATTGATGGCGTCCTATACGGCGGCATCGCAGGGCTTTTTGCGGGTTCATCAACATTAAAAATTGGGGAATTATATGACACACGAAGATGCGGGACATTATGCCGCCAAGCATGCCGCCGGGACCAGACCGGCCCCTGGTATTGAAGAAGCGGTGAGGGATAAGATTAAAGATGGCCATATTACATGTGCCGCCATTCACAAGATCGCGGGCGACTTGAAGGCGGTACCTGCCGAGGTGGGAGTTGCCGTGGATCTCATGGAAGCGCGTTTGAGCAGATGCCAAATGGGATTATTTGGATATACCCCAGACAGAAGGATCGTAAAGCCGGCGAGCGAGGTTTCACCCGAGCTGGAAGCAGCCATAAGAAAATCACTGGTTGACGGCAGAATAACATGTCTTTCATGCTGGGGGATTGCAAAAGGGTTCGGGATTGCCAAAATGGATGTAGCTTCGGCTTGCGAAGCGTTGCATATAAGGATATTTTCCTGCCAGCTTGGGGCGTTTTAAATTTGGAGGCTTGTTTTCAGCGAACGGTGATTTCTTTTCTCTCAAATAACTATTTGCAGCAACTGGCACAATAAGTTCGCTACGATCATTGCGAAGATCGGAGTGCTGACCGTTAATTTACTTAATTTAGGAACGTCACTCACCATGCCCCCTTACCTCAATTGCAGGTAGCCCAAAATCAAATCGACTACTTTATTCATTTCATCCAGTCTAGATGTGTCGATGATGATCACTGAACCTTCCTTTGCAATACGCTCTATGGTCTGATCAAGCTCTATCATTTGCATCAACCGCCTGACCTGCTTGTCTGTGACCATCGCAACGCCTCCATTTCATCGGCATCACCATAGCCTATCCCACTTCTAAAACGGGAACTCTATTTGTCGTTAATCGGGAGATCTAATTGTCGCTCATCAGTGAGTGCTATGCATGCCTTACGGTGAAGAACATCGGAAAGCCGTGTGCGGGAAAACCGCACGCACGGTTAAATGAGGGAGGATTGGCAAGTCAACCATGGCATAGCTATTTAGACACCGCCAGACGAAAGGGGCGGAAACAGATAAACTCGCCTAAAGCAGACAATGCCAGTTCTTTACTCTACCCTGAACTTCTGAACTTATCTCAGTCTCATCGGGGGCAATTGTGCAGAGGGATATTATCCTTTCATTCCCCCTGTGACTTCATGAAATACCTGGCCGTTTACCGGTTGTCCGTCGAGTGTCCCCTGGACGCTGCCCAGACCCGCATAGGTAGTCTCTTTCTCAGTCACGATCTCCTGATCTACGATCGTCATTTCGATTGTCAGGTCTGCCTTCCTTTCCGCCGATTCGAGCCGGATACGGTTCCGCAGGTAGTAAGTCTTTTGGCTTGCCGGGCTTACCCAGATACTATCGGGATCGGGTTCGATTTTAATTCCATTGATCGGCCATGAATAGACGGGCTTGCGCGCAAAGTTGCGGGTTCGATCACTCGCTTCACTATATATTGTGGCGATCAGCATGCTGCCGTTTGCGCTATCGATCTGGAGGACCATAAGCGCGGTGTTCTCTTGCGGGAACTGGATCGCGAAAAAATTGCTGAGCAGGTTCTCGTATACCTTCAGCGCCCGCTCATCATAGCTTGCAGAAATGACATCCGCCCATAACAATCCGCTTGTACCGCTGCTCAGCACGATATCTCCACTGGTGATCGAAAATTCCTCGACTTCGAGAAAGGGCATCTGATAGTAGTAATCACCTTGACAGATCATCGGATCGCCTGTGCATTCCAGGTAGGTTTGAACCGAGCCCCCGTAAAATTCCGTAATTTCAAATCTTTGTTCGTCGGTTATATTCTGCACGCAGAATGCCGCCGTCCCGTATCCCTGATTGATCACTCCGAAGCGGTCGCGAAGTCGTATCTGGGCCTTGAGCCGGGGAGTGCCCAGTCCCGGGATATCAGCGTTAAGGAGATATACTGTGTCGACCTGGCCCATTCTGCCGGAGACGGCTTGCATCGTGACCAACGGTGGCTCTCCCGGCAAAGGCGAAAGCAGTGTCACGTCCCATGGATCTGCTTTTGCAGTCATGAGCGAGGGTACGTCCAATTCATAAAAGCCCCAGAACGCCCATTTATCTTGAGACTTCCTGTTGAAACCGACGCCAACCGGTACCTGCTGAGCACCAAGCACATTCCCCAGCAGTCCGTTACGCTGCACTGTAAAGGCGAGCACGCCGATGTCATCCGGGTTCATTTTATCCACCAGACTTCCCATGAAAAACCAGCCGTCGAGGTCATACTCAAAGTGTTCGGTTTCCATAAATGTTGCCAGTTGAGTCGCGCTTTGCGTCTGCGGCAATTTATAGTCAAGGGTGAAGTAAGTGTCAGTTGCTTTTGGTATAGGGAAGTGGCGAGAGCCACTTTCGCCGCATCCGATCAACGGGGATACTGCCAGGGCGCTAGCGCCCAGTCCCACAATGAATTCGCGTCGAGTCAATTTCGGGAAGCAAAGCAGAGATCTAATAATTTGGTCGGGGTTCATTAGGAATTGTTCCTTCTAGAATTTTTGGTTATATTTAGATTCCGCGTGGTTAAACTATAGGAAATCCGGTCTTGTATGTCAAGAACAACCATGTGAATAATTGGGCAATTCCGGGGACAGCCTGATCTTCCCCTAGAAAAACGGACAGCTTAGTTAAGGGACAACCCCGACGTTTTCAAATGCCAGGGGGCTTCTGCACTTTAACGCAGAATGTCTGCGTTTGCGATTATAAAAGAGTTCAATGTAATCGAATAGACTAATTCGGGCCTCTGATCGTGTCTTGTAATCCTCAAAACCGACCCATTCGGTCTTCAAAGAATGGAAGAAACTCTCCATCGGTGCGTTATACCCCAAGGGCAGGCTTCGCGCTCCCAACAGTTGCCTCTCCGGCTCATGCTACAGATGACACCCAGATCGCTCAGTAGGTGCTGATACGAGTTCGAAGCATATTGCGCACCCTGATCGGAATGTAAAAGCATCCCCTGGACATTAAGGGGACATAATACATAATTTGAATTAAGTGTTATGTCCCCAGAGTTATGCCAGAGTTATGTCCCCCGAATTAACCAAATATCAGCGACCTAACGATCAAGCTCACCGGCGAGCAATAGAGCGTAGCGGAATTGCAGTCCGGGTGCAGCGCTTTGTTAGCCAATAGAGTTCCGATTATTTTATTGCACATATTCTGATATATTTATTTGTTTCTAAGATTTTTCTATACTCACCAAATTTCTTGGTTATCAAATCGAGCCCATCTGTACCTTTTCTTATATCGAGGATGAGTACTCCTTTTTTGCTGAGAAGGGCATGAACTTTATCAAGATATGTATTAACAGGGTAATGATACCCCCATGAGATTAATGACAAGACCAAATCCACATTCTTCTCGATATTTATGTCATTGTTTTCTGTTGCCTCAATTAAATGCACATTGTTTTCATCAACTCCATTATTTACTAATGTGGCTTTTGCTAAACCTAGTGAATTATAGAATGCTCCCTTGTTTTCAAACATATAATAAACACTATCTTCGACTTCACTCTTATCCAAAAGATAGCATTCAATACCCTGTAGTGAGTAATGTTCATTTATAAAGACATCTATTCCTGCAATCCCGCATCCTATGTCTAATATCGTTGAACAATTAGCAGGTAAAAAATCTCGAAACGATTCATATTCTCTTTTCATATCCGAGAAGTACGAGTCTATAATTTTTTTAGATCTAATTTTTGCTTCAACTTCAACCATAAAATTATATGAAAAAAATGGTAATATTTTTATCAATATCCTAAATGGAACACGATTGGCTAATTTAATATTGGCGGTTCTTTGAAACAGAATAAACTTTGCTGCCGAAGTTGGTGCTTTGTGCTTTCTCATTGATGCTCCTATTTTGTTGTGGTGACTAAAACGCTGCAAATCAGGCGCGCAGTTGTTTGGTGTCGGCTGGATTTGCCTGGTTATGCGATTTCATGTGCTTGATAAACCAATTCTTTGAAATCACTTTCTTTGATGATGCGTATTTTCTGCCCCTTTGCTATTAGCTGCTCAGCCTTCAAATGCTTTGAGCTTTTTGCCTTACCAGCTAATTTTATTACATCCTGATCACCAACAACTAACAGTGTAGTATTTTTTGTTACTCCTGAGGCTACCGTACAACCAATACTTGCAGCAAGATTCGCTGCTTCCCTACGGGGGACTTCTAAAGCACCGGTAAATACCAAAACTTCTCCGTACAATTCTCCCTCTGGATTTCCATCCCTGTTAATAGCTGACCCAGTAGATGAATTTGCAGGATCGATTGGCTGACGTACCCGTTTTAACCAAGAATCAATATCTAATCCTGTTTTTTGAATAGCAGCAATTAATATTTGCCCGGCGGCTTTTGCGTCTTCCAATGCATCATGATGCTTAAAGTCATACCCGATAATTTTGCATACATTAGACAAGCCGTACCCTCGCCACGAACAATCTACCCATGTACGGCGAGCTACTCTTGCTGAATCAAGCCATGTTGTATCAATTGAATTTAGCGAATATTTTTCAAATGCGCGCCCGACTGACACACGGTCAAAATGTGTATGACTGACGCAAATCGAGCCTGACAAATAATAGGACAATTCACCTACAACTTCAGAGAATTTTGGTGCACCCACAACATCTTCTTCGGTTATCCCGTGAATATCAATATTGATGAAATCAAAATAGTCTTCTGGATCGATAAGTGATGACCATTCCTCTATCAACTGGCCATCTTTGAATTTGGCAAGCCCAATTTGGCATATTGAAGCCATATCGGCATTTGCAGTTTCCACATCAATAGCTACAAATTCCATGACTGTTCCTTTGCGCATAACAGTGTCAATAGATTGAATATTTTACATGATATTGCTATTATAGCACTGAAAAAAATCCATCTATTCTTATATTGACTGAACACATGCGGAAAATAACCCCTTGATTTTTCCGTTTCTCGTTAACATATGCCACGTTATAATGGAAAACAAGGAAAAATTCAGGCCGGACCCCCAGTTACGACTTATGGATCAAGTTCGCCAGGTTATGCGCTATCATCATTATGCTTATCGTATCGAGAAAATGTACTGTGACTGGATTGTACGGTACATAAAATTTCACGGCGACAAAAAACATCCGAGGGATATGGCAAAGGGTGAAATTGAGGCGTTTATCAGTCATCTGGCCACGCATGAAAATGTTGCCGCGTCAACTGGATGTTTTGTAATTTTCGTGCTTTCGTGATGATGCTTTTACAGGGGAGTTACATTGCGGTTTTGTCGCCACCGGAAAACTCATTTACGTAGCTTTTTACAATCTCCAGCATATTGCGTGTGTTTCTGCGCGCGCCTTTCCTGATTTCTTCCAGTGTCGGCGGTTTTTCAACAAGGCCATGGCCGTAATTATCTATAGAGCATATCGCGGCGTAGGAAAGCCCCAGTTCTGCCGCGATTGTTGCCTCGCTTGCCATGGTCATTCCAACGATATCGGCGAACTGAGACATCATTCTTATCTCGGCCTTTGTCTCCAGCCTCGGTCCTGTAGTCTGCCAGTAAACGCCGTTTTTAATTACATTTATTCCAAGCCCTTCGGCCGCGAGGGTAAGTCTTTCTCTGATTCCTTCGTCGAGGGACGGTATTGTGTGGACTGCACTGTTGTGAAACATGGTAGGGGTTTCATAGATGGAGATATAATCGTCCGGTATGATAATCATTCCCGGTTTTAGTTCTTTCTTCAGGGACCCTGTAGAGTTTACCGCTATTATCTCTTTTACTCCGATGTCCTGTAGCACCTTGAGATTTGCCTGGTGATTGATCAGGTGAGGGGGTATGCTGCCTTTCGAGTCCATACCGTGCCTTGGTATAAACGCGACGATTTCCGAGAGAAAGACCAGCGCGCCGCCGAATTCGGTTTTCACCACAGTTTTCTTCAGGTCCTGAAATATATTCTCTTCATGCAGGGGAATTGTGCCGGAGATTATGCCAACCGGGTTCATGACGATTTCCTTTCGAATAAAAGCACCCATTTTCTCTGAGACGGTTGTATCTGTATCAAATTACACGATACTTGTCAAAACACTTGAAGGGCGGCATTGAAATAGTGTTTGACATTAAGAAGGTAAGCCAATAGATTGAGCCCGGGAAATAAACTGCGGGAGAATGGCAGGTGATGAAAAAGGCCTGTTGATGTATCAGCACGATGAAAGCCGGTTGTCAGGGCGATTATGCTATAGGGGAGATACCCGCAATTCTCCTTTCCAGGGACGGTGAATTTGTTGATACGCTGATTGGTGGAAATCAACTGGCGGAATCTTTAAAGAAGGTATTATAGATATGAAACTTGCAAGGATGTTCCTTATAATTGTTCTTATGTTTTCTGTTACCGGTTGTCTGGAGTGGTGGAGCGGACCCTCAGGTCCCGGCACGCCCGAATCCCTTTACATGAGGGGACAGGAAGCGTATCAGGACAGGGATTACAAGGATGCTATTGAAATGTTTCAGAGAGTGACAGAAGAATATCCCCTCAGCGAATATGCGATTCCTGCTGAGCTGGGGGTGGCCGATTCATATTTCAGTGATGAGGATTATGTCTCCGCGGAGGCAAATTACAGCGATTTTATGGAGTTTCATCCAACCAGCGAGAATCTTCCATATGTAATGTGCCAGATAGGATTATGTCACTACAGACAGATGCTGGGGATAGACCGCGACCAGACAGAAACACATATGGCGGAGAAATCATTTGAGAAACTCATTTCCCGGTTCCCCAGCAGTAAATTCTCTTTCCTGGCTGAAAAGAAATTAACGGAATGCAGGAAGAAACTCGGTGAGCATGAATTTTATGTGGGGCAGTTTTATTTCAATATCGGGCAATACCGTGCCGCGCTGGGAAGGTTTAAAACCGTTGAAGAGAAATATGCCGGCCTCGGTATGACCTATAAGACCGCCTACTTCATACGTGAGGCGAAAAAACGCCTTGCAGAAGAGGAGAAGAAGAAGATAGAAAAAGCTGATTGACATAATAATCAAAGAAAAGAGAAGCACAGAATGAATCATTCCAAGCTTGTAGAATCAATGCTGAAGCCTGAATTTTATCCCCACAGACCAGAAACAGTAGAACTCATTCAGACACACATTTCCTTTATTTTCATTGCAGGTGATCTCGTATACAAGGTCAAAAAAGCCGTTGATTTCGGTTTTCTCGATTTCACTACACTTGAAAAAAGAAAATATTACTGTGACAAAGAAATCTTATTAAATCGTAGATTTGCCCCCGATGTATATAACGATGTCGTTGGAATTGTCGAAGATAAGGAGGGAAATCTCCTGCTCGGCAACGGAGAAACTATCGTTGAATATGCCGTGGAGATGAAAAAGATTCCCGAAGAGAAAATGCTGTACAGGCTCATGGAGGCGGGCAAGGTAACAGAAGATAACGTGAAGCGTGTTGGAAAACATCTTGCTCATGTTTACGGGAATATACCAAGTGATGAAGAATCAAAGGCATTCGGGACATTCGATGTTATTTCCACCAATGTGATAGAGAATTTTGATCAAACGAAAAAATACGCGGGAGGTCCTGTGAGTAAGGAGGCCTTCAATGCCCTCGAGTCATGGAGCAGGTCGTTCATGGACAGGAATTCGGACCTGTTCGATATGAGAATAGGGCAGGGTTGTATTAAAGACTGTCACGGTGATCTCCACCTTCAGCATATATGCATCGAAGATGATGCCATCTCTGTATTTGACTGCATCGAGTTTAATGAAAGGTTTCGCTTCGGGGATGTGGCGTCGGATGTGGCCTTCTTGTCAATGGATTTTGACTTCAACGGCAGGAGTGATCTCGGAGACATCTTTGTAAATACCTATATAGATGAATCGGGCGATGTTACGCTGCGTGATGTCCTGCAATTTTACAAGGTTTACAGGGCTATGGTCAGGGCAAAAGTCACATCGTTTATGCTGGATGACTATGGCCTGGGTGATGTCTCCCGGCACGAGGCCTTTCAAAAAGCAAAACAATATTATGATCTTGCCTATGCGTACGTGACCAATGAAGATTGATCTCCATATTCACTCTAAAAACGGATCGGACGGCAGATGGACGCTGGAGGAAATTTTTGCCGAGGCCTCCAGAAGAAACATACAGTTTATGTCAATCACCGATCATGACGCTATTCACTGCCAGGATGAAGCAATGGCACTTGCCGCCCGATATGGAATCTCGTACATCCCAGGTGTCGAACTCAGCGTGAGCTTTTCTCACCCGGCATATAAAGACGGCAAGAGTGTGGAACTTCATTTTCTCGGCTACGGGTATGATATCCATTATGAACCTCTTATGGGCAGGCTTCATGAATTGAGAATTTTCAGGGAGAAAAGGGCGAAGAAGATACTGGAAAATATCAACCGGGAATTTCAGAAAGAGGGCAGGCGGAGCTTTTCAGATCACGATATGGAAGAGATACAGGCAAGCGTTGACGGGTCATTCGGTCGCCCGCACATTGCGAATTACATGATAAAGAAGGGTATAGTCAGCAGTAAAAAAGAGGCATTTTTCAAATATCTTGTGAAGTGTGATGTCCCGAAAATGCCGCTGAGTCTGGAAGATGCTTCCGGGTTGATACGAGGCGCCGGAGGAAGGCTGGTGATCGCCCATCCCAACGACCCCAACGGGTCATCTCTCGTGTCGCTCACGTCTTCTGTGTCCCAGCAGCATGCTATTATCCGTGAGGCCATGCTTGACTACATAGACGGCGTGGAATGCTGGCATTCGAGACACAGCGGAAGGACAATCGAATCATACACTGCATTCGCCCGCAAAGAAGGGCTGATAGTAACAGGCGGATCAGACTGCCATCAGAATCCAGTGATTATAGGCGACATCAATGTCCCCGATTACGTAGCGGGACAATTTGATTTTGTGAAACCGAAGGGTTGAGTGATATAAAGTTGAGGTCAGTCATTTATGAAGGAGCTATTCCATTGAAGATACCCTTTAAGGAATTTGTCGAAAAGGAGATGGTGAGCGATGCTGTTTTGATTGCCTGCGGACTTCCGGCAACGAACAAGACCGAGACCACCGAAATTATAGCGCGTTTAAAGGGCTACGAGATGTTGCGGACAGACGTAATACGCCGCGAAGTCCTGAAAGACGAGGATATCTTCGACGAAAAAGTAGCGTCCAATATGGATAAGAGGACGCTCGTATATGACACCATGTTTTCCATGGCCGACGAGCTTTCGTCGCAGGGGAGGGGAGTCATCCTCGATGCCACATTCGTTACCCAGCTTCTCAGAAAGAGGGCTGCTGGTGTGGCCGCGAAGAATCGGAAAACATTCATTATACAGCAGACGCAGTGCCCACAGGAATATTCGCTGAACAAAATATCCAAGAGAACCAGAGAAAACTACGAGTCCAACGCGCTTACGGAGCAGGCCTACCTGAATAACAAGAACAGATTCGAGCCGGTGGATCTTGACGATCTCAAAGAGCTGTATCCCGAATTACATATCGTACATCTTCTGGTTGATACGTCCTCCGATTTGGACGATGAATGGTTTGTGATTGGAAAGACTGAGAGCTAACTACTCTCAGGTGAATAGGCTGTCCCGATGAGTCGGGATTACTTCCTTGTCCTTCGGCCTGTAGCCTTCAGGCTGTCAATCAGTCATGAATGTCAATTTCCACGCGGCGGTTCAGGGCGCGTCCCTCTTTGGTGTCATTCGATGCGATCGGCATGCTCTCACCATAAGCCTTTACTGTGATTCTTTCCAGAGAGATCTTGAAATTCTTCATCAGATATCCTTTTACGGTGGTTGCCCTTTTCAGTGAGAGGGTATTATTGTATTCTTCTGTGCCCGTACTGTCCGCATGACCCGATAACACGATGGATGTTCGGGGGTGGTTTTTTGTCAGTACCGTGCCTGTCTCTTCCAGGAGTTTATGGTAAGACGGTTTTATATTGGATTTGTTATGGTCGAAATAGACGGCTGATTTTACATTTAAAGGTGTACCATCGGTCTGTTTTGTCTCCGTCTTTGGGGCAAGCCATTCCAGTGCGCCTTTGTGTCCCAGGGCGGCAGCGGTCTCCATGTCTTTCCGTGCCTGTTCATTGTTGATCACATAATAGTTGATGATCCCCCTCTGGTAGTAAGCGTCGGCATTTTTGGGTGCAAGCTTTATCGCCGCTGTGAGATCATTGAGTGATTCCGAGCAGTTGGTCTTTTTTTCTGAGAAGAGGGCAGTTCCCCTTTTCAGGTAGGCGTCGGCGCAGCCGGGATCGCATTCTATTGCTCTTGTGTACGCGTTCACCGCCTCTTGATATGTTCCCCTCTCTTCAAGTATGTTGCCCCTTTCAATCCATATTGCCGCCGTCTGCGCGAAAGCGGGTTGCCACGATATAAAGACAGCGATTATAAAGACGAGACAGATACATATCTTTTTCATAGTTTACCTCGACGGTTATTATTTCCTACTGAATGTCGAAGATATCACAAGTGTGTGAATCGGGCAAGAAATTTGCTGGAATTGAATCTTCCCGCAACCCCATATAGACGGGATTAAGAAGAATGGTTATTTTTCGTTAGCGCTTGCTGCTCAGTTCAGTTATTCCGCGCGCGACCACTCAGTTGCCCGCACGCGGCCAATATGTCGCTTCCCTTGCTTGGGCGGACCATGGTTGTGTAATGATTTTTTATAAGTATATTCTGAAATGCCCTTATCTTTTTATCCGATGGTTTTTTGAAATCTGATTCCGGAAATTCATTGAAGGGTATGAGGTTGAATTTGCAATGCACCCCCCTGAGGAGCGATATGAGCATCTTTGCGTCTTCTTCTGAATCATTAATACCGTCCATCAGGATGTATTCAAAAGTTATCATCCTTCTCCTCGGCATAGGATATTCCCGGCAGGCATCTATAAGTCCTTTGAGGGGGAATTTTTTGTTCACGGGCATCAGAGCCGTTCGCTTTTCGTCATTCGGGGCGTTTAGTGACACCGCGAGGTTGACGGAGACACTCTCGCCCAGTTTGCGTATCATCGGTGTTATTCCACACGTGGAAACTGTTATTTTTCTTTTTGAGACCCCTGGCCCCACGTCGGAAGTGATGATCCTTATTGCCTTCAGAGTGTTTTCATAGTTGGCAAGGGGTTCCCCCATTCCCATCATTACAATACTCTTTACATTCTTGCCCTCAGGCGTGTTAAAACGAAGTGCTGTTATCTGACCGACAATCTCCGAGGGAAGAAGGTTTCTCTTCAGACCATATCTGCCGGTAAGACAGAATTTGCACCCCATAGCGCACCCCGCCTGAGTGGACACGCACTGAGTCCAGTGATTCTTTTCGCGTATCAATACACCTTCTATGAAGCTGTCGTCTTCCAGCCTGAAGAGGACTTTTTTCGTGCCGTCGCTTGATTCCTGGATCTCCTCTATCTGGAGGGATGTTATGCGGGCCAGTTTTTTGATCTCTTCCCTGAAAACCTTTGAGAGATTGGTCATCTCGTCAAAAGAAGAGACTCCAGACTGGTATATCCACTTCATGATCTGACGCGTCCGGTATTTTTCTTTTCCAAGGTGGAAAATAAAGCCCTCAATCTCTTCAAGAGACATGTTGCTCAGATCTGGTTTATCACTTTGATTTTTCATGCAGTTTTTTTGGATAACATTTATGAACTGTGTGGTGTTGCCTGCCGCGATATAAGTATAAAATAGCTGATAAAAACAACTGTGTAAATGCTATCACTAAGAGGGAGGACTCGCAAGGATTATTCATAATTATTCAAGTCAGGTTGTTAAAGAAAGATCTTTTGTGGTAGTGAGAACAGTGAAATTGCACAGGTTGAAAGAGAGGAATAACAGGTGAAAAATCTTACACCGGCTATGAGGCAGTATCTCGAGATAAAGGAAGCTCACAGGGATTGTATCATCTTTTTCAGGATGGGAGATTTTTATGAGATGTTCTTCGAGGATGCCGTGGTTGCTTCCAAGGTGTTGGAGATTACGCTGACATCCAGGAACAAGGGCAGGGAAGACGCTATTCCACTGTGCGGGGTGCCCTGGCATGCGGCTTCGTCTTATATATCAAAGCTCATTGAAAATGGGTACAAGGTTGCTGTCTGCGAGCAGATGGAGGACCCGAAGAATGTGAAGGGAATAGTAAAAAGAGAGGTTGTGCGCATCGTAACGCCGGGACTGGTTGTCGATTCCGACAATCTCTCCGCCAAGGAGAATAATTTTCTGGGGGGTATTTCTGCTCTGGACGGCGCTTTCGGTCTCGCTTTTGTAGACATCTCGACGGGCGAGTTTCGTGTTACAGAGTCCGATGACAAAGAGGCCTTCCTCGATGAGATGGCGGGACTTGATTTAAAGGAAATGGTTATATGTGAAGAGTTGAAGGAAAGCGAACTTATGGGGGCATTTGCGGAACGGACCGGCGACTGCAGCATAAATTATCTTCCTTCCGATTATTTCTCGGTGGATGGCGCATCGGGTCTTATAGAGGAATTCTTCAGTGAAAAGAGAGAAGTCGATTTTAACGGACATCCGGCGATGACGGGAGCGGTGGGAGCGGTTTTGCGGTATGTGAAGGAGACACAGAAGGAAAGACTTAATCATATCAATTACGTCTTGTGGTACGATATAAAAAATTATCTGGTATTGGATGACACGGCAAAGAAAAATCTTGAACTGTTTTCCACCATACAAGGGGGTAGAAAACGCGGTTCCCTGTTCCATGTCCTTGACGAGACAACCACTGCCATGGGTGGAAGAAAACTTCGCTGGTGGCTTAATTACCCCCTTGTGGATCCGGACAAAATCAGAACAAGGCTCGCCGCTGTTTCGGAGATTAAGAGTAATCACCTTCTTAGAGAAAACCTGCGCGCGTCTCTTTCCGGAATCTATGATCTTGAGCGTCTGGGCAGCAGGGTTTCCATGGGCGTCGCGAATGGAAGAGATCTGCTCGCCCTTGGGAGATCGCTCCGGCTGATACCTGCCATAAAGGAGGTCATCTCGGGGCTGGAATCCTCTCTGATATCCGCTATCCTTAATGAACTCGATGATATGCCGGATGTGGCGGATCTGATAGGACGCGCTATAGTGGACGATCCTCCGGTGACCATCCGCGATGGTTACGTGATCAAAAAGGGGTATGACGATGAGCTGGATAAACTCATATCGCTTGGCACGGATGGTAAAAAATGGATTGCCGCCATGGAGGACAGGGAGCGGGAGAAGACAGGCATAGGCAGCCTCAAGGTGGGCTTCAATAATGTGTTCGGGTATTACATAGAGGTGACCAGGGCGAAGGGCGACATGGTTCCCGATGGCTATGTCAGGAAGCAGACGCTGGTCAACGCGGAACGGTATATCAATCAGGAACTGAAGGAATATGAAATCCTTGTCCTGGGCGCGGAGGAACGCAGGAAGAAGCGGGAATACGAATTATTTATAGAGATAAGGGAAAGAATAGCATGCGAGATAAGAAGGATACAACGGACAGCCGCGCGCCTTGCGGATCTCGATGCAGTAGCCTCTCTGGCCGAGGTGGCAGAGATGTATAACTACTGTTGCCCGCGCGTGAATGATGAGAATCTGATAGATATAAAAGGGGGGAGACATCCCGTTGTGGAGAGGATGAATCCGGATGGCGGCTTCGTGCCCAATGGTACTCTTCTGGACCGCAATGGCAACCGTTTTCTCGTTATCACAGGACCCAATATGGCCGGCAAATCAACCTATATACGCCAGACGGCGGTAATTGTTCTAATGGCGCAAATGGGGAGTTTTGTCCCGGCTGATGAGGCAGAAATAGGCATAGTTGACAGGATCTTTACCAGGGTTGGGGCCGGGGACAGTCTGTCAGGTGGACAGAGTACCTTTATGGTGGAGATGACAGAGGTGGCCAGTATTCTGGAAAATTCATCTTCAAGAAGTTTGATACTTCTGGATGAAGTGGGAAGGGGCACGAGCACATTTGACGGCCTCAGTATAGCCTGGGCGGTGGCAGAATATATACATGATCCGGATAAGCTCGGGGCGCGAACACTCTTCGCGACGCACTACCACGAGCTGACGGATCTCGCGAGAACCATGAATGGGGTCAGGAACCTGAGTATCGCGGTTAAGGAGTGGGGTGACAGGGTTATCTTCCTGCGCACCATTGTTGAAGGGGGGACTAACAGGAGCTACGGTATCGAGGTTGCCCGTCTCGCGGGAGTTCCCGAAGATGTTATATCAAGAGCAAGAGAAGTCTTGAGAAACCTGGAAAAGGGTGAACTGGACGAGATAGGCCTGCCGAGAATCGCCCGGGGGAAGGCATCGCGGAAGGGTGGCAATGCCGGGCAGATGGACCTCTTCGCCGGTGAAAAAAGTCGCCTGATTAATGAACTGAAAGAGCTTGACGTGCTGAATATGACCCCCATGGAAGCCCTTGGCAGAATAATAGAATGGCAGAAAATGGTGAAGGACTGACG